>DOIS01000080.1:453-7926 GCA_003511785.1 Paracoccaceae bacterium | reverse complement strand
TGCCCTCGGGGACCAGGATCTTGCCGATGGTGCCTTCGTCCACGGCCTCGAACTCCATCGTGGCCTTGTCGGTCTCGATCTCGGCCAAGAGGTCGCCGGAAGACACGGTATCGCCCTCCCTGACCAGCCATTTGGCAAGCGTGCCCTCCTCCATGGTGGGCGAGAGGGCGGGCATCAGGATTTCGGTGGGCATCTCTAATTCCTCACATCATGAAGGTCGATTGGTAAACCCAAAAGGTAAACAGCGCGGCTAGAACGCCATCGACAAAAAGAAGATACACGCCGATTTGTCTTACTTTACTTGCTTGTTCTTCAATACTGACTGAAGTGTCGAACGTAAGAGCCAATCGTTTGGCAACTTTTCTCTGCAACCAATAAGTCAAATTCCCGGCGACGATGGCGGCAACAAACATACCGACAAGCACGAAGAGCGCGGCTTGCCAGCTGAAGAGGCCCGGTCCTTCAGAGTGGGTAAGAAAGAGAAGAACTGACGTAAAGATCCAAACGTACGTGGCGGCAGTTCCATGGATTTTCTTATGCTGCTCGAAAAACTGTTCTGTTTCAATTTCCATTCTTCGTCACCGATACGTCGCTTTTCGGACCGCCTCGATCACCTCGTCGGTGGTCACCAGCGCGTGTTTTTCCAGGTTCGCGGCATAGGGCATGGGCACGTCCTTGCCGGTGCAGGGGATCACCGGAGCGTCGAGCCAGTCGAAGGCCTCGCGCATGATGACCGAGGCGAGGTAGCTGCCCACCGACCCCTGGGGCCAACCCTCCTCGACGGTGACGCAACGGTTGGTCTTCTGCACCGATTTGAGCACCGTGGGGATGTCCATGGGCCTGAGCGTGCGCAGGTCGATCACTTCGGCCTCGATCCCGTCACCGGCCAGCTTCTCGGCGGCCTCCAGCGCATAGGTCATGCCGATGCCGAAGCTCACGATGGTGACGTCGCCGCCCCGGCGCCAGATCCGGGCCTTGCCGAAGGGCACGGTGTAGTCGTCGAGATCGGGCACGTCGAAGCTGCGGCCGTAGAGTATCTCGTTTTCCAGGAAGACCACCGGGTTGGGGTCGCGGATCGCGGTTTTCATCAGCCCCTTGGCGTCCGAGGCGGAATAGGGCATCGCCACCTTCAGCCCCGGCACCTGCATGTACCAGGCGGCATAGTCCTGGGAGTGCTGGGCGGCCACGCGGGCGGCGGCGCCGTTGGGGCCGCGGAACACGATGGGGCAGCCCATCTGCCCGCCCGACATGTAGAGTGTCTTGGCCGCCGAGTTGATGATCTGGTCGATCGCCTGCATGGCGAAGTTCCAGGTCATGAACTCGACGATGGGGCGCAGCCCGCCAAAGGCGGCGCCGACGCCCAGCCCGGCAAAGCCGTGCTCGGTGATCGGCGTGTCGACCACCCGCTTGGCGCCGAACTCGTCCAGAAGCCCCTGGCTGACCTTGTAGGCGCCCTGGTATTCGGCCACCTCCTCGCCCATCAGGAAGACGCTGTCATCGCCGCGCATCTCCTCGGCCATGGCGTCGCGCAGCGCCTCGCGCACGGTCTGTTGCTTGAGCGTGGTGCCCTCGGGCCAGTCCGGGGTCTCGTCCGGCTCGGGCGCCTTGGCCTGTGCCGGGGCAGGGGCGGTCTCGTCGGACCCGCCTGCGGCGGGCGCCTCCTCACCCGCGTCGGCCTGCGCGGCCTCCGGCGCGGGCGCCGAGCTGTCGATATCGTCCGCGCTCTCGCCTTCCTCCAATAGCACCGCGATGGGGGTGTTCACCTTGACCCCCTCGGTGCCCTCGGGGACCAGGATCTTGCCGATGGTGCCTTCGTCCACGGCCTCGAACTCCATGGTGGCCTTGTCGGTCTCGATCTCGGCCAGGATGTCGCCGGAGGCCACCGTGTCGCCCTCCTTGACCAGCCATTTTGCCAGGGTGCCCTCCTCCATGGTGGGCGACAGGGCGGGCATCAGGATTTCCGTGGTCATTCTCTGCTCTCCCCCTCAGGCGTTCTGCGGCGCCATGTCGGCGTAAACATCGGTCCAGAGCTCGTCCAGCGCGGGCTCGGGGCTTTCCTTGGCGAACTCGGCGCTGGCATTGACGATCTCCTTGATCTCCTTGTCGATCGCCTTGAGATCGTCCTCGCTGGCGTGATCGCCGGACAGGAGCAACTGGCGCACATGCTTGATCGCGTCGCGCTCCTCGCGCATCTTCTGCACCTCCTCGCGGGTGCGGTACTTCGCCGGGTCCGACATGGAATGCCCGCGATAGCGATAGGTCTTGATCTCGAGGATATAGGGGCCCTTGCCCGCACGGCAGTGCGCCACGGCCTTCTCTCCGGCGGCCTTCACCGCCAGCACGTCCATGCCGTCGACCAACTCGCCCGGAATGCCGAAGGGCGCGCCACGGGTATAGATGTCGGCGGTCGAGGTTGAGCGCTGCTGCGAGGTGCCCATGGCATACTGGTTGTTCTCGATCACGAAGATCACCGGCAGCGCCCAGAGCGCGGCCATGTTGAAGGTCTCGTAGACCTGGCCCTGGTTGGCCGCCCCGTCTCCGAAATAGGTGAAGGTCACGCGCCCGTTCTCGCGGTACTTGTCTGCAAAGGCCAGCCCCGCGCCCAAGGGCACGTTGGCGCCCACGATGCCGTGGCCGCCATAGAAATGCTTCTCCTTCGAGAACATGTGCATCGAGCCGCCCTTGCCCCGGGAATAGCCGCCCTCGCGGCCCGTGAGCTCGGCCATCACCCCGTCGGGGTCCATGCCGCAGGCCAGCATGTGCCCGTGATCGCGGTAGGTGGCGATGCGCTTGTCGCCCTCCTCGGCGGCGGCCTCGAGCCCGACGACCACGGCCTCCTGTCCGATATAGAGGTGGCAGAACCCGCCGATCAGGCCCATGCCGTAAAGCTGGCCGGCCTTCTCCTCGAAGCGCCGGATCAGCAGCATGTCGCGGTAATAGCCCAGCAGCTCGTCGGCCGAGACGTTCGGTTTTCTCGTGGATTTCCTCGCAGCCATGTCGGGTCGCTCTCCTCCGCGGGAATGGTTTAGCGTTAAACTATACCGTAAAGGATTCAGGCAGCGATTGCGAGGGCGAAAGTGACGCGGCGTCCACGGGGAAATGACGCATTGCGTTTTCGGTTGCGTGTCAGCCTGTTGAGCCGGCCAACGGCTTTGCGGCGGAGCGGCGCTCAAGGTGGGTTTTCAACCCACCGCCCGCGCCTCACTGGATCACGATCTCGTCCGCGCGCAAGAGACCCAGGACCGAGCGCGCCTGTTCGTCCAGCAGGTCCAGGTCGAGATAGTCGTCGGAGAGCCGCCGGGTCAGGTTCTCCATGCGCCCGATCTCGGCCTGCAGCCGCGACAGGTCCTCGCGCAGCGCCCGGGCCTCGGCGTCAATCTCGGCGCGGCGGAACAGCCCGTAATCGCCCTGCACCGCGGCAAAGGTGAAATAGCTGGCCAGCAGAAAGGCGATCACGAAATAGATCGCGCCGCCGATATGGGGGGTCCCTGATCGCATCTGTCGCCTGCCGTTTGTCTGCCTCGCGCGCCGTTTCCCGGCGCTTTGCCGCAGTATGGCACAGCCGATTCGCCAAGGGAATCCCCGATCCGCATCGAGGCCGCCCCGATCGGCGGCAGCCCGCTTCCTGCCTCAGCGCAGCGGCGTCACCACGTCCGCGAAATCGCGCCGCGTCACCTCGGCGATGCTGTCGCCCAGCCGGGTCAGGGCGCGCGGCGTGCCGCTGGCCCGGCGCCAGGCCAGCCCGACGGTGCGCCAATAGGCGCCCTTGAGCCGCAGGATCGCCACGTCTCCATCGGGTCCCTGCACCTCGGACTGGATGTAAAGCGCGGGCAACAGCGTCAGACCCATGTCCATCGCCACCATCTGGCGCAGCGCGTCCAGGCTGGTGCCCTCGAACTCCTCGCGCAGCCGCGCGCCCACCTCGCGGCAGAGCGCGGCCACGTTGCCGTGCAGCGCATGGGCCGGGCCCAGGCCCAGCATGTCCTGTCCCGCCAGGTCGGCCTCGCCGACCGTGCCACGCCCGGCCAGCGCATGGCCCCGCGCAACGGCGATGAAAAGCGGCTCGCGGAACAGTGGGCGCGCCTCGAACGCATCCGCCGGCAGCGGCAGCTGGGTCAGGATCGCGTCATGCCGCCCGGCGGCCAGGTCCTCGGCCAGGTCGCGCGGGGCGCCGTCGCGCACCAGCAGGCGCAGCTCGGGATAGGCCTCGTGCAACCGGCGCAGCACCCGCGGCAGCAGGTAGGGCCCGATCGTCGGCGCCGTGCCCAGCCGCACGGTCCCCGCCAGCCCCGCGCGCAACGGGTCCGAGCGGTGCTTGAGATCGTCCACGGCGCGCAGCACGCGTTGGGCGTGTTCCAGCACCTCGCGCCCCGGCGCGGTCAGCACCAGCCCGCTGCGCCGGCGCTCGACCAGGACCAGACCCAGATGCGCCTCCAGCCCCGCGATCTGCGCGGTGAGCGAAGGCTGGCTCAGCCCCAGTTGCCGGGCGGCGCGGCGATATTGCCCGGCCTCGGCCAAGGTCACGAAGTAGCGCAGCTGGCGCAGAGTCAAATCATCGGCCACGGGGATATCCTTTGATAGGAAATTCCTATCCTACTTTACAGTTAAGCAGGATCGATTCAAGGCCGCTCCGCCCCATATGCTCCTCAAGCCCGGAAGAACGCTCGGGTGCCCATGCAAGCAAGGAGGTATTCCCAGATGACCAGACATGCCGTTGCCCGTGTGTTTTCGGTTCAGGCCCGGATCGTCGCCCTGCGCGCACGCCACCGCGACCTGGAGGCCAGCATCGCCGGAGAGGAACGTCGCCCCGCGCCAGACGCGGCCCAGGTGCAGGCGCTCAAGCGCCAGAAGCTGCGCGTCAAGGACGAGCTGTCGCGCTGCGAAGGCCTGCTGCGCCTGATCGAGCGCGGCGCCACCCCCCGCGCCGCGGTCGCACCGGCCTGACCGCCGCTCTTGCCACCCCCTGCGGCCCCCGCCGCGTCAACCGCTTCCCTTGGAGGTTCCAAAGATGTTCGCATTTCCAACGCCCCTCATCGCCGCCCGGCTGCTGCACAGCCCCGATCTCGCCGACATGCGCCGCGCACTCGACGGCGAGGATGACGACGGCCCCGATGGCGGTGCCGTCACGCCCGCCGCAGCCAACGCGGCCGAGGCGCCGGGGCCGCGCCGGGCCTGGCCGGAAACCTCGCGTCACGCCGGCTGACCGCCCCTTTCCGCAAGGGGCCCTCGGACGCTAGGCTTCTCCCTGCAGAGAGGGAGGGAGACCATGACCGCCACGCCGCCGCGTTCCGACCTGGGCAGCCACGAGGTGCTCAACCAGCCCGACCCGAGCCGCGACCGCGATCTCTGGGCCACCGACCTGCCGCTGCGCGAAGCCGCCGCCAGCGCGGGCGCGCGGCTTCCCGTGCTCGAGGCGGCGGGCGCCCGGATGGGGTCCGAGGAGAACTGGCAGGCGGGCGAGGAGGCGCGCCGGGACAAGCCGCGCCTCAGGCTTTTCGACCGGGCCGGGCGGCGGCTCGACGAGGTCGTGTTCAACCCCGGCTATCACGCGGTGATGGCGGCGGGGCTGGAATCGGGCTATGCCAGCGCCGCCTGGGACGGCCAGCCCGGCGGCCACGCCACCCATGCCGCGCTGGTCTACATGCAGATGCAGGTCGAGCCTGGCGCCGGCTGCCCGATGACCATGACCTACGCCGCCGTGCCCGCCCTGCGCCACGACCCCGCGCTTTTCGAGGCCTGGGCGCCGAAACTGGCCTCCGGCGTCTATGACCCCTCCATCCGCCCCGTGGGCGAGAAGGTCGGCGCCACCATGGGCATGGCGATGACCGAGAAACAGGGCGGCTCGGACGTGCGCGCCAATACCACGCGGGCCACCCGCGACGGCGACGCCTGGCGGCTGAACGGGCATAAATGGTTCTGTTCCGCGCCCATGTGCGACGGGTTCCTGACGCTCGCGCAGGCCGAGGGCGGGCTGACCTGTTTCCTGGTGCCCCGCTGGCTGGAAGGCGAGCGCAACGGGATCCGCCTGCAACGGCTCAAGGACAAGCTTGGCAACGTGGCCAACGCGTCCTCGGAGATCGAGTATCACGACGCGCTGGCCTTCCAGTTGGGCGAGCAGGGCGCGGGCGTGCGCACGATCATCGAGATGGTGCATCACACAAGGCTCGACACCGCTATCGCCCCCGCCGCGCTGATGCGCGCCGCGCTGGCGGAGGCGCATTGGTGGGTGTCGCACCGCTCTGCCTTCCAGCGGCGTCTGATCGACCAGCCGCTGATGCGCAGCGTTTTGGCCGACCTGGCGCTGGACATGGAGGGCGCGCTGGCGGTGTCGATGTTCCTCGCCTCGGTGTTCGACCGCGAGGACGGGGACAGCCGCGCGCTGGCCCGGATCGGGGTGGCGCTGGCCAAGTATCTCAACAACAAGCGCTGCATCTCGGTCGTGGGCGAGGCGATGGAGGTGCTGGGCGGCATGGGCTATGTCGAGGAGACGCCGATGCCGATGTACTACCGCGAGGCGCCGCTCAACTCGATCTGGGAGGGCTCGGGCAACGTGATCTGCCTCGACATCCTGCGCACGCTGGCGCGCGAGCCCCGCGCGGGCGAGGTGCTGGCCGCCACGCTGGATGAGATGCGCGGGCGCGACCCGCGCTATGACGCGGCACTGGAGGATCACCGCACCCGCTGGCCCGGCCTGCCGGCCGAGGGCGAGGCGCGCTGGTTCGCGGAAAGCCTGGCGGGCCTCCTGACCGCCGCCGCGCTCCTGCGGGCGGCGCCTGCGCCGGTGGCCGAGGGCTTCGTCACCTCGCGCCTGACCGGCCGCCGCGGCAATTTGCCCGGCGCCATATCCGGCATCGACACCGATCGCATCCTTGAAAGGCTGGGCTGATCGCCCGATCTTAGGTGAGCATATGTAACCCGGAGAATGTGACGATGTCGAACAACAAGGAAACGCTGGCCAACCTGCAAACCGCTCTGTCGATGGAACTTACGGCGGCCACGCAGTACCTGCTGCACGCCCATGTGCTCGAGGATTGGGGCATGGACAAACTGGCCGACAAGATGCGCGAGGAGATGCACGAGGAGTTGGACCATGTCGGCCGTTTCGTGGACCGCATCCTGTTCTTGGGCGGCGACCCGGTGATGACCCCGGCCAACACGCCGCGCCGCGCGCAGAGCCTGAGCGAGATGTTCGAGATTGACCGTAAGGACGAGAAAGAGGCGATCCGCTTCTACACCGACGCCGCGCGCACCGCCTATGAGGCGGGCGACATCGGCAGCCGGACGCTGTTCGAGGAAATCGTTCTGGACGAGGAGGGCCACTGGGCCTGGCTCGACCTGCAACTGACCCTGCTCGACAAGCTGGGCGAGCCGGTTTTCATGACCAAGTATATCAGCGCCGACGAGACCGACGCCGGCTGATCCCGCGCGCCCGCCCTGGCTTCCTCTTGCGAGAAATACTTCCGCCGGAGGCTC
>DOIS01000080.1:0-128 GCA_003511785.1 Paracoccaceae bacterium | reverse complement strand
TCCGCCGGAGGCTCGGCTTTTCTGCGAAAAGCCGATCGGGGCGCCGGGCTGGCCACTCGGAAAAAGGGCCGGGGCAGCGCGCCCCGGCCTGACATATTCCGAAAAGCCTACGTTTCGCATGCGAAACA
>DOIS01000311.1 GCA_003511785.1 Paracoccaceae bacterium | reverse complement strand
GGACGGCTGGTTGTGCGACGTCTGGGACACCTGGTGTTCCACATCTACGCCCACCGCGCCGAAACCCCGCCGGATCGCTGGATCGGACTGGTGCGCGAGCATGACGACCTCGGTGCTGGCGCCTGGTCGCTGGCGCAGATGCCGCGCCCGCCCGCCTACCGCCTGGAAAGCTTCCCCGAGGTGCTCGGGCTGATGCGGGCCTTGCGCCTGCCGGGAGTCCTCCCCGCCATGGTGGCCGCGGACGACCCGACGCTGCGCCCGTTGTTCCCCGGACGCGCACCGATGCACATGAACCTGTATTTGTGTTTCCACGAAACCCGCCGGCACGATCCCCTGGTCCGCGCGGCGGCGGACTGGGTCAGCGCAGCCTATGAGGCAGCGGCAAACGGGGCGACCCCGACACAACCCTGACGGCAGTCAAAAGGTTCCCATGCACTTTTGCAGGTGTGGAATTGCAACCGGCAAGGCTGTGCCGGGCGAGTCTGTTCACGAACATGACTTTCAAAATCAAGAACAGATGACGATAGAGGCAAAGCATGACCAGAACCGAAAACACGATTGCCTTCCTGTCCCGCATCGGACTGGCCGGCGTGCTGCTGCACCAGGGCGTCGCAAGCGTTGCGCCGGGATTGTTCCCCGCCCTGCCGAAGGGCATGATCCTGCATTCCGGGCTGGGGCCCTTGCAGGAATACGCGGTCTGGCCGATCGCCGCGCTGCTGGGTTTCGTCAGTCTCTGGTTGATCTTGGGGATATGCAGCCGCGTCGTGGCCGCCTGGGGCACCGCGATCATGCCAGGCCTGTGTCTGGCCTGTGTGATCCAGGATCCGACCGACACGGGGTGCAGGCTGCTCACGCTGGCGGCGCTGGGCCTGGCGCTTCCGGTCATGTGGATGGGCGGCGGGTATCTCGCGCTTTGCCGGCGGGGATGGTCGGTGCCGATCTGATCCCCCCGCCCGGCCCTGTGCGCGGTGCGCTCACACCTGGTAGAGCGCACCGAATTTTGCATCGAGATAGTCCAGCAGCGGTCCCTCGGAGGGGGCCATGCCGCTGGCCCGTTCGATCACCGCGCGCGGCACGTATACCGCGCCATGCTGCTGCACCGCCTCGCGCAGCCAGGCGGTGGCCGGTTCGGTCACGCCCCGCGCCAGGTGGTCGTCGAGATCCGGCACGTCCCGGCGCAGCGCCTGGTGCAGGCACCCCGCATAGACATTGCCGAGCGCATAAGTCGGGAAATAGCCGAAGAGCCCCACCGACCAATGCACGTCCTGCAACACCCCGTTCGAGGGCCGGTCCACGGCATAGCCGAAATCGGCCTTGAAGCGGTCGTTCCAGGCGGCTTCCAGATCGCCCACCCCCAGGTCGCCCGTCATCAACGCGCGCTCCAGGTCGAAGCGCAGCATGATGTGCAGGTTGTACTGCACCTCGTCCGCCTCGGTGCGTATGAACCCGTCATGCACGCGGTTCACGGCGGCATGGAAGGCGTCCTCGCCGTTGATCCCGAAATCCCCGAAGGCATCGCGCATCCGCCCGTAAAGCCAGCCGGTGAAGGCGCGCGAGCGGCCCAGCTGGTTCTCGTAGATGCGGCTCTGGCTTTCATGGACCCCCATCGAAACGCCGTGCCCCAGTGCGGTCAGCGCGAGGTCCGGCGAGACGTTCTGCTCATAGGCGGCGTGGCCGACCTCGTGGATGGTGGAATAGAGGCAGTTGAACGGATCGGTCTCGGCCGTGCGGGTGGTGATACGCACATCCGCCCCGCTGCCCGAGGAGAACGGATGCACGGCGGTGTCGATCCGGCCCCGGTTCAGGTCATAGCCGAAGGCCAGCGCCACCTCGCGCGCCAGCCGCATTTGGGCGGCGGGGTCGAACGTGCCACGGATGCCCTGCGGCGCGGGCCGGTCCAGCACGGCGGCGCGCAAGGCGACCAGCCGGGGGCGCATCGCGTCGAAGATCTCCGCGATCTGCGCGGCGGTGGTGCCGGGTTCGTAATCCTGCAGGAGTGCATCATAGAGATCGCCCCCCTCGGCCAGGGCGGCCCCCTCCTCGCGGCGTAGGCGCACCACCTCGTCCAGCACCGGCAGAAAGGCGGCCACGTCCTCGTCGGCGCGGGCGCGGGCCCATTTGCCCTGCGCCTCGGAGGTGACTTGAGCCAGCTTGGACGCCAGGTCGCCCGGCACCTTGCAGGCGCGGTCGTAAGCCCGCCGGATCTCGCGCAGATGCGCCGCGCCCACCGCGTCGGGGGCGCGGGCCTCGGCCAGCCACTCGCCCAGTTGCGGGTCCGAGCGGCGGGCGTGCAGCACCGCCTCGATCGCGGCCATTTCCTGGCCGCGCTGCGCGGCGGCCCCGGGGGGCATCATGGTCTCCTGGTCCCAGCCCAGCCGTCCCGCGATCTGCGCCAGCGCGGCGGTCTGGCGGGCATGGGCCATCAGGTTCTCGAAGGCGCTCATGCGGGTGTCCCCCTCACGGATACGGTCGCGGGATAGCCCGCCTGGAACCGCGCGGCCAGGATCAGCGCCCAGAGCACGACGGCGGTGAACTGGTGCGCGATCGCCAGCGACAGGGGCGCCGCGTGCAGCACCGTGACGATGCCCGGCACCACCTGAACCAACATCGCGCCCAGCACCACGGCAAAGGCCCGCCGCGTGGCCGGGTTGGCGCTGCGCCGCGCCCGCGCCCAGACGACCACGGCGAAGATCAGCAGCAGGTAGCCCGCCACCCGGTGGATGAACTGCACCAGCCCCGGGTTCTCGAAGAAGTTGCGCCAACCCAGGTCGGTCATCCACATGTCCTGCGGGAAGATGCCCCCACCCATCAGCGGCCAGTCGGTAAAGGTCCGGCCCGCGTCAATGCCGGCCACCAGCGCACCCAGCAGGATTTGCAGGAAAGCGAAATGCATCAGCCCGGTGCCCAGCTTGAACGGTTTCACCTCGCGCGCCCGGCGGGCCTGAAGCAGATCCCGCTCGGACCGGCCAAGTTGCAGGATGTACCACGCCAGTAGCCCCAGGATCACGAAGGCCAGCCCCAGATGCACCGCCAGCCGGTAGGAGGCGACCGAGATCATCCCCTCGCCCTGCGTCACTCCCGAGGCGACCATCCACCAGCCGATGGCGCCCTGCACGCCACCCAAGGCGCCCGGAAGCAGCAGCCGCCCTGTCCAGCCCGCCGGAATCTTGCGGGCGGCCAGGAAGCCCAGGAAGCCCACGGCCCAGACCAGCCCGATCACCCGGCCCAGCTGCCGATGGCCCCATTCCCACCAGTAGATCACCTTGAAATCCGACAGCTCCATCCAGCTGTTCTGGAGTGCCCACTGGTCGATCTGCTTGTACTTGTCGAACTCGGCCTGCCAGTCGGCCTCGGACATCGGCGGGATCGCGCCGGTCACGGGGCGCCACAGCCCGCTGTCGGTCAGCCGGGTCAGCCCGCCCACCGCGATCATCACCACTACCAGCGCGAACAGCACCATCAGCCAGGCGCGGATGCCGCGTCGCGCGCCGCCCCGGCCCCGGTCGATGGCGCCGGGCTGAACCTCTGCGGGCCGGCTCTCGCCCTCGCCCACCTCCTCGAAGATGCTGCGCTTGCCGCTCATCTCGTCCCCTTCGCTTGTCTCCGGGCGGAAGCTAGGGGCGCCACCCGCCCCCGTCCAGCCTCAGCCGCGCTCCTTCCAGCGGACCATCTGCCGCATGATGCCGTGCAGCATTTGCACATCGGCCCGCGTCATCCGCATCCGCGACCACAGGTTGCGCAGGTTGACCTTCATCCCCTCGGCCTTGGCCGGGGGATAGAAGAACCCGGCCGCCTCCAGCCGCTCCTCGTAATGCGCGGCGAGGCGCTCCACCTCCAACGCGCTGGCCCAGTCGCCGCGGCCCAGGTCGTCGCTCTCATGCACCACCTCGGCCACCTGCCGGCGCCACTCGTAGCCCATGAGCAGCACGCATTGCGCCAGGTTGAGCGAGGGAAACTCCGGGTTCACCGGCACCGAGACGATGGCATTGGCGCGCGCCACGTCCGCGTTCTCCAACCCTGCGCGCTCGGGGCCGAAGAGCACCGCGACCTTCTCGCCCGCGCGGATGCGCGCGGCCGCCTCGGCCATGGCGCGTTCGGGCGAAAGCACCGGCTTGGTCAAGCCGCGCACCCGCGCCGTGGTGGCCAGAACATAGGTGCAATCGCCCGCCCCCTCGGCCACGTCGCCGGCCAGCACCGCCTCGTCCAGAAGCCGCCCCGCCCCGCTGGCCATCGCCACGGCCGAGGGGTTCGGCCAGCCGTCGCGCGGCGCCACGATACGCATCCGGTCGAGGCCGAAATTCCACATCGCCCGCGCCGCGGCACCGATATTCTCGCCCATCTGCGGGCGCACGAGGACGAAGGCGGGCTGGGCTGTATCGCTGGGCATGAGGGCTCTCCGAAAAACCGCCCCGCCCCTTACTGCGCCGGGCGCGGCCCGGCAACCCCTGCCCCGGCTGCCGGTCCCTGCATCGCACCTGCCATCGCGCGCGTGCATCCTGCTTCTTTCTGGTCCGAAATAC
>DOIS01000286.1:2992-3924 GCA_003511785.1 Paracoccaceae bacterium | reverse complement strand
CGGGATACGCCGTGCCCTTGTGAACTGCCTCACCGCGGTAGACCCGGTTCTTGAGCAACCGGTAGAGATAACCTTTGTCGATCAGCGTTCCCTGCTTGTTGCGGAATCCCTCGCGGCGGAGTTCGCGTGCCAGGACTGTCGCGGAGCCGAGTTCGACAAAACGCCCGAAGATGCGACGGACAGATGCGGCCTCGGCTTCGTTCACCACCAACTTTCGATCCTGCACATCGTAGCCGAGGGGCACGTAGCCGCCCATCCAGATCCCGCGTTTTTGCGGGACGCGGCAACCTTGTCGCGGATCCGCTCGCCGATCACCTCGCGTTCAAACTGTGCAAAGCTGAGCAGAATGTTGAGCGTCAGCCGCCCCATCGATGTGGTCGTATTGAAGGACTGGGTCACCGACACGAAAGTCACGCCGTGCCGATCGAAAAGCTCGACCAGCTTCGAAAAATCCATCAGGGCGCGGCTGAGGCGGTCAATCTTGTAGACCACGACCACATCGACGAGGCCGTCTTCAACATCGGCGATCAGCTGTTTCAACGCCGGGCGGTCCAGAGTTCCACCGGAAAACCCACCGTCGTCGTAACGCTCGCGCAGGCAGGCCCAGCCCTCGGAGCGCTGACTGGCGATATAGGCCTCGCAAGCCTCGCGCTGCGCATCGAGGCTGTTGAACTCCATGTCGAGCCCTTCTTCGGTGGATTTGCGGGTGTAGATCGCACAGCGCAAGCGGCGGTTTGGGCGCGTATTGCTGTCCATGGTCAAACCTCCCGCGAACGGGTTTGCAGGCCGAAGAAGCGGTAACCGTTCCAACGCGTGCCGGTGATCTCTCGGGCGACGCCGGAGAGCGACTTGTACTTGCGGCCCTGCCAATCGAAGCCGTCTTTCAAAACGGTCACCGTATGCTCGACGCCGTTCCATTCGCGGATGAGCTG
>DOIS01000286.1:2075-2600 GCA_003511785.1 Paracoccaceae bacterium | reverse complement strand
CCCTTCGACCTCGTCAGCGAGCAGATCGAGCATGCGTCGGGTTTCCCGATCCGGCCCGCCGTAGGTCAGTTCCTGAATGCGATAGGCGAGCCGGCCCTCTAAAAATGCGCGGCTGTTGTTGGGCGCCGAGCCTCCCATCAGGGTTTCCCACTCAGCTTTCAATTCCTTGACGGACAGGGTTTTCAACGCGGCCAGACGCGACAGGACCGTTTGATCCAGGCTGGCATCCTGGCCCGGTGCGGGCGGTGTTATCTTACTCTGATGCTTCATCAATTCCTCCGATGCGGATAGGTTTCCTGCGACGACCACCGCTCTTTCGGGGCGGTAAGTCCACGAAACGGTCTCCGGTTTCGGCAGATAAAGAACTGGACTTCTCGGCCAGAACACGCACCAGGCCACCAGCGAGGATGCGGCCGATTTCTTCGATGCGCGCCTCTGGCGACATGCGCTCAGGGCATGGGGGATTTGGCCCGGAAATCGGGCCTTCTGGATCGGATGACATGGCGACTTTTCGCGATTTAATTG
>DOIS01000286.1:367-1678 GCA_003511785.1 Paracoccaceae bacterium | reverse complement strand
AAGTTTCGACCTGCGCGAAGCGCCGCGTAAATCTGCGTATTGGTTTTGCCGACACATTGGTGCCGCGACTGGGAAGGATCGCGAATCAATGTCCGGAGTGGCCGGTGAATTTGTCGAAAGTGTCGACCGCGTCCTCTTCCTCGAGTTCGGCCATTTCCCAACGCGAGGGCGCCTGGTCGGGATAGAGGAGCAATGAGATCGACATCTCGTTGCCCGGGGAGAACACCGTCATCTCGCGGACCGGTTCGTTGCCCAGCCAGACCCCGGCCGGATGCTCAACGCCGTGGCGACCTGTGTCCCAATCGACTTCCCGCGCCGCCAATGATGCTGCTGGCAATTCCGTCACGATTTGGCGTGCCCGGTAGAAGATCCCGGACTTCAACAACGGTTCGCTGGACCAGGCCCAGTCGATGAAGCCTTCCTTGCCAACCACGATCATCGCGCGCTTGTCGGTGATCGTCATCCATTTCAGGATCGCGGCTGTGAGCGACACGGCATAGCGCTCTGCGAGTTCGGTCATCACGTCGATGTCGACGATCCGTCCTTTGATCTGTTCGCGGAAATCGTCGAACGGCATCAGCAGGTAGGAGGCGAAGGTGTTTGCCTCCCCCTCGATCTTGTTCCGGGCCTCATCCCAATCGGCCATGTTACGGCTGGTGCATTCCAGCCCACGCGGGTTGGCGTTTCGGTGGAGGAGGTAGTGCCCCAGCTCATGGGCCAGCGTGAAGTTGCGCCGCCCCGACGACCGGATGGTCTCGTTATAGATGATGCCCCACTCGCCGGAGCCGCTAGGATGCGGCATCAGCATGCCTTCGACGCCCTTGGACAGCGCAAGCCCGCCGACCATTGTGATCGGCGCGTCCGGAAATACCTGACGAGAGAAATCCTGCGCGAGCNNACCGTCATCTCGCGGACCGGTTTCCGCTCCGGCACCTTGAAAGCCAGATCGACGTACTCTGAGGGGTCGTCTCCAGCCTCCTCGATCCGCGCAACCATGTCGGCCAGCCGACCCTGGTCCCAATCCACCCGCTTGGGCAGGTCGGCAACCACCGTGAAGTCACCGTCGTCGAATCGGACGGTGCCGGTGTCCTTCGCCAGCAACTGCCGTTCTTCGGCGGCGCGGGTGGCGTAGCGGGCAGCGAGCCCAGAATCGAAGCGGGTCTTGGCCGCCTTGTCACGCTTCAGACGCTCGTCGATCTCGCGCTGCAGGATTGCCAGCAACTCGACCGGCAGTGCCGCGATCTCGGCTGCGCTGAGGGACGGCAGGTCGTCGGGCGTTGGGGTGTTCTCGAGGAAAGGCATAAACGGGTC
>DOIS01000286.1:0-134 GCA_003511785.1 Paracoccaceae bacterium | reverse complement strand
ACGAGAGAAATCCTGCGCGAGCCCTGCTACATTGATCGGAAATCGAGGCAGGCCATGCGCCGCTTGGTGCAGCGACAGGATCTGGGTCAGGCGGATCGCCCAACCCTGTGGTGTCGTGGGCAGGCTCAATCCTT
>DOIS01000389.1 GCA_003511785.1 Paracoccaceae bacterium | reverse complement strand
GCGCCCTCAGAGCTCTTGGTCTTCACCGGGTCCGCCGAAGCGCCCGCCAGAGATCAGGTCGTCATTTCCTTGTGTCGGGGCCGGCGCCGCGCGATATGGCCGAAGAAGGCCGGGTGCGCCGCCATGTGCCGGAAACCCGAAAAGGCCCGGAGCCGCGCGATGCGGCCCCGGACCAGCGGTCTCTTACGGGAATCGGGGGAGGGGATCAAGCCTTTCGCGAGTGACCCGCGCGCGTCGGGTCATGCCAGCGCGATAACCCCCAGAACGACGAGCAGGAACAGCACCAGCACCACGCCGATAAGCAGCTTCGCCCCGGTCAGAGCGACCCCGGACACGGTGTTGAATCCCAGCAGCGCCGCACCCGCAGCAACGATGAGCAGTATCAGAATCCATTCGATCATGGGAGCCTCCTCCGGTTATGTCGGAGAGGCAACGCCGTTTGACGGAAATGGTTCCGCGCGCTCAGCCTGTCTCGTCGGACTTCGCCCGATGACGCGCCCACAGGTCCGGGCGGCGCTCGCGGGTCAGTGCCTCGGCCTGCGCCCGGCGCCAGTCCTCGATTCGGCCGTGATGCCCAGACATCAGCACCTCGGGGATCGCGCGGCCCTGCCATTCGGCCGGCCGGGTATAGTGCGGATGTTCCAGGAGATCGCCGGCAAAGCTCTCCTCCTCGGCCGAGGCGGCGTTGCCGAGCACCCCGGGGATCAGCCTCACGGTGGCGTCGATCAACGCCTGCGCAGCGATCTCGCCCCCGGTCAGGACGAAATCGCCCAAGCTCACCTCCTGCACGCCGTAGTGTTCCAGCACCCGTTCGTCCACGCCTTCGAAGCGGCCGCAGATCAGCGTGACGCCATCGGCCCGCGCCAGGCTGCGCATCAAGGGCTGGTCCATCGGCCGGCCCCGCGGGCTGAGGTAGATCAGCGGCCAGCACGGCGAGGTGCCGGCCATGGCGGTTTCGATCGCCGGTCCCAGCACATCGGCGCGCAGCACCATGCCGGCCCCTCCGCCCGCCGGGGTGTCGTCCACGTTGCGATGCCGGCCGATGCCGAAGCGGCGCAGATCCAGTGTTTCCAGCTGCCAAAGCCTGTCTTTCAACGCCTTGCCGGTCAGACTTTCGCCCAGCACGCCGGGGAAGGCGGTCGGAAAGAGCGTGATCACCTTGGCCTTCCACACCCCCTTGAGATCGGGGGTCTCGCCCATCAGCTCGCGCGGGCGCAGCGTCGGGCGGATGGTCTTGCGGCCCAGCGACCGGGCGGGCTTGTCGGCGGTGTCGGTCACGTGGGCTCTCCCGCTTCTCGTGCCAGAATGGCCTGTTTCGCGGCCTTGCGTTCGTCGCGGTCCCTATACCGGCGGTTGGCCTCGAGCAATGCCTCCAGCACGTCGGAGCCGGGGCGGGCGTTGGCCAGCGGGACGGGGGGCAGCGCGTCGATCACCGTTTCCGGCACGCCGCACAGGCGCAGGAGCGGCGCGGCCGGGGCCGCCGCGTGGTCCTCGATCGCGGCGCGATGGACCCGGCAGGGTTGCGTTGCCGAGACCAGGTCGACGATGCGATCCAGATCGGCGGCCCCGGCCATGCGGGCCGCGAAATCCTCATAATCCTCGGTCAGCGAGGAAGATTTGACATGCTCCCAATAGGCGCTGCGCAGCCAGGTTTCCGGCGCGCGGGTCGAGAAGACAAACAGCGTCTCGGCCCCGGGATGGACCTCGGCCGCCCCCCGCGCCATCTCGGCGGCAAGCACCGGAGCGGCGCCATAGTCGTCGACCCCCTCGCGCCCGGGCATGTGGCCGGCCAGTTCCTCGGCCGAGAGGCACAGGGTCCTGCGCGGCATGTCGCCCTGGGCCTTCATCATCGCGGTGAAACGGCGCCGGACCTTGCCCAAGCTCAGAGGATCGCGCCAGGTGGAGTATCCGCGCGAAGCGTGAAGCAGATCGCGCATACCCCATTTCAAGACGCTGCGCAGATAGGGTTTCAGCGCGGCGCGGTTGGTGCGCAGCGTCTGTTGCACGCTGGAGGTGCCGGTTTTGTGGAAACCCGCGTGGATCACAATCCGTCGCGGCATCAGACCGTTCCCCGGAGCAGCGCCCGTTTCGCCGCCACCAGCGCAGCCTCGTCCAGATCGCTGCGGTTCAATGCGAGCAACGCGGCACGGCGCGCGGCATCGGGTGAAACCTTCTGAGGTGGAAGCGGGGCCAATTCATTAAGGAGCCGCGGCGGCAGGTCCGCCAGCAAGAGCAGAGCGGCCAACGGCCCCAGCGGATGGTCGGCCCAGTCCTCCAAGGCGATGCGCCGCACCGGGCGCGGCGCGAGGGTCTGCGCTGTCTGGTCAATAAATATGTCCAATTCTGCCGAGGCGCGGAATCTCCGTGCATATTCCGCAGCATCCAGCGTCATGCGTGACGCGCTCAGGTGCTGCGAATGACAGCTGACCAGCCAGGGGCCGGCGGCCCGGGTGGTGAAAACGCACTCGACCCGTGCGCCGGGCTGTGCCTCTTCCAGCGCCTCGGCGATGGCCTGCATCAGCTGCGGCACCGCGTCGTAGCCGGTCAGCCCATGGCGGCCCGGCATGTGGCCTGCAAGGTCTTCGGATGCAAGCAGCATCGGCCGCCTGTCCTCGGCGCGCCATGTCTCGGCCAGGGCCGCGGCCTCATAGCGCACGAGGGCCATGTCGATGTCGCGGCGCCCGACTGACCAAGCGCGGGCGGCTTCGC
Source organism: Paracoccaceae bacterium (assembly GCA_003511785.1). Taxonomy (GTDB): domain Bacteria; phylum Pseudomonadota; class Alphaproteobacteria; order Rhodobacterales; family Rhodobacteraceae; genus UBA7951. The sequence continues at coordinate 1,029 of DOIS01000389.1, read as the reverse complement.
ACAACGCCGTCATGCGCGGGGGCAACAGAAAGCGCAGATGCGGTTTCAACGCGGCGCGGTTCGCACGCAGGGTCTTTTGCACCGTGGTGGTGCCGGTCTTGTGGAACCCGGCATGCAGGATCACCCGCATCGCACCGGTCTCCGCATCAGAACAGCCCTTCGGGCGGGTCGGCAATGATCCGGCCCGAGGCCAGATCCACGGTGGGCACGGCGGCGCGGGTAAAGGGCAGCAGCATCGTTCCGCTCTGCCCCTCCGGCTGGATCTCCAGCAGATCGCCCGCACCATGGTTCTGGACGGCGCGCACCCGGCCCAGAGCCGTGCCGCCGGTGTCCAGGACCGCGAGGCCGATCAGGTCGGCGTGATAGAACTCGTCATCCGGCAGGGCCGGGAGCCGGTCGCGCGGGGTGAAGAGGCGCAGACCCCGGAGCGCGTCGGCCTGCTCCTTGCTCTCGACCCCGGACAAATGCGCCGCAAAGCCGTTGGAGATCGGTCGCGTCAGCGTGACCGAGAAGTGGCGGCTGCCGTCTTCCGTCGTGAGCGGGGCGTAATCGGCGATGTCCGACGGCTCGGCGCAGAAGCTCTTGAGCCGCACCTCGCCGCGCACACCGAACGCCCCGGCGACGGCGCCGACACAGACAAGATCGCTCATGCCGGGTCTCGCCGGCGGGTGGAAACGGGTCGGGTCATGTCACCTCGGCGCATCGCGAAACGGGGCGGGCCAGCGCATACTGGCCCGCCCCGAACGGTATTGTCCAGACTGCAAGGCCCGGATTACTCGGCACTTTCCTCGGAGACTTCGGCCGCCTTGGCCGCGCGCTCCTCGGCGCGTTCCTGGGCCTTCTTGCCCGGGGTGCCCTTCTTGGGGTTGTTGCGCGTGGCCTTCTCGCGGACGCCGGCGGCTTCGAGCATGCGGGCGATCCGGTCGGTGGGCTGGGCGCCCTGATCGAGCCAGTACTGGATGCGCTCGATGTTCATCTTGACGCGATCTTCGCTGTCTTTGGGCAGCAGGGGGTTATATGTGCCCAGCT
>DOIS01000191.1:3026-3241 GCA_003511785.1 Paracoccaceae bacterium | reverse complement strand
ACACCACCCAGCATCACCCCGAGATGAGCCCCGGTTTCATCGCCGACCTGACCGAGGAACTGGCGCCCCATATGGGGCCTGACCTGACAGCCCGCGCCCGCGCCTCGCTCGCTGATCGCGCCCATGGCGGTCCTTTTGCCGAGAGTGTGGCGCGCTTCTTCGAACAGGCTGCGGCATAGACCCGCCCCGGGCTTTCCTCTTGCCGGAAATACTTC
>DOIS01000191.1:0-2707 GCA_003511785.1 Paracoccaceae bacterium | reverse complement strand
TTCCTCTTGCCGGAAATACTTCGGGGGTGAATTGGCCGACAGGCCAAGAGGGGGCAGCGCCCCCTTCACGATTGGAATGCGCCCGGCACGGGCGCGCCTTCGGATCACGCCCAACTCATCCCAGCGCCGCCAGCAGATCCATCACCGTGACCCGGTCAAAGCCCACATGCGCCACCATCGCCGCCTCGGCCTCTTCCGAGCGGTGGGCAAAGATCAACTCCGCGATCTCGCGGTGCTCCCGCGCCGAGACCGCGATTGAACCCGGATAGCGATAGCGCGCCCGGTAATAGGCCATCAGCTTGCGCGCGTTGGTCTTGATCGTCTCGACCAGCACCGGGTTGGCCGCGCCCAGCGCCACCGCCTCGTGAAAGGCCAGGTTCAACTGGTAGTACCCTGCCGGGTCGGCATCGCCCTTCTCGCGCGCATGGGCCTCGCAGGCGCACACCGCCCGCTCCAGGGCCTCCCGCCCCCGCCCGGTCAGCCGCCGCGCCGCCAAGCCCGCCGCCTGCCCCTCCAGCCGGGCATGCACCTCGAGAATGGCCAGGAATTCCTCGACCGTGGGCTTGAACAGCACCGCGCCCTTGCGCGGCTGCCGGCGGATCAGCCCCACCGCCTCGAGCTGGACCATCGCCTCGCGCACGGGCGTGCGCGACACCCCGTGCGCGGCGATCAGCGCGGCCTCGTCCACCACGTCGCCGGGCATCAGCCGGCCCGCGTCGATATCGGCCAGCACCGCGCCCAACACCTGTTCCGTCTGGCCGGCCATTTTCCCCTCCCGCCGTTTCGCGCAGGTTAGGCCGGGGCTCGTCCGGGCGCAATCGGCGGCACATCGCAGGCGGGACTTGCGAAGCCCGCACACCGCGACCACCATGAGTTCACAAGCCGCAGGCGGCGCCCCTACGTTGGCCCCGACAGAGCACAGGAGCGACCATGTCCAACCGCTACACGCTGAACTACTGGCCAATCCCGTTTCGCGGCCAATTCATCCGCTATGTGCTGGCCCATGCCGGGCAGGACTGGGCCGAGCCGGGGCCCGAGGCGGTGGACGCGCTGCGCGTGGCCCCTGTGGGCGATCAGCCGCTACCGATGATGGCGCCGCCCATGCTGCATGATGCAGAGGCCGATGTCTGGCTGTCGCAGATGCCCGCGATCCTCTCCTATCTCGCGCGCCAGCACGGGCTGATGCCCGAGGACTCCCGCCGCGCCGCGCTCACCGACAAGGTCGTGGCCGACTGCAACGACGTGCTGGACGAGATGACCCAGAGCGGTGGCAAACGCATGTGGGACCAGGAGAGCTGGGACGCCTATGCCGAGGACCGCCTGCCGCGCTGGTTGGCGATCTTCGAAGAGACCGGCCGCGCCCATGGGCTGACCCGCGAGGGCGGCACGATACTGGGAACCGAACAACCTGTCCTCGCCGACCTCGCCACCGCCTGCCTCTGGGCCACCATGACCGAGAAACTTCCGCCGCTCGCCCGCATCGTCGAGGACCACGCGCCGGCCGTGCTCTACCTGTCCCGCCGCATCGCCGCGCGTGGGCCCATCGCCGCGATGCGCGCCGAGCAGGATGCGAAGAATGGAGCCGAGGTCTGGTGCGGCGGTCAGATCGAGGCCTCGCTGCGCGAGGTGCTGGGCGCCTGAGACCTCAGCCGATCTCTGCCACCAGGTCGGGTAGCCCGCCCAGGTCCGGCATCTCGTGAAAGCGCACCGCGCCCTCGGGCGGGTCGGCGCGTTCGATCTCCCAGACCAGCCCGTGCGGAACAAAGACGCCCCAGCCGCCGGCGTGCACCGCCGGGGCCACGTCCGAGCGCATCGAGTTGCCCACCATCATCGCCCGGTCGGCGCCGTCCCCGTAGCGCGCAAAGACCCGGCCATAGACCTCCGCCGTCTTCTCCGAGACGATCTCGACCCCGTCGAACAGCTCGCCCAGACCCGATTGCGCCAGCTTGCGCTCCTGGTCCAGCAGATCGCCCTTGGTGATGAGCACCACGCGATGGGTCTCGGCCACGGCCTCGACCGCCGCCCGCGCATGAGGCAAAAGCTCGATCGGGTGGGCCAGCATCTCCTGCCCCGCCGCGATCAGTTCCGCGATGACCGCACCGGGCACGCGATGCTCGGTCACCTCCAGCGCGGTCTCGATCATCGACAGCACGAACCCCTTCACCCCATAGCCGTAATGCCCGAGGTTGCGCCGCTCGGCGGCGAGCAACCGCTCGGCCAGGTGATCGGCCTCGGCGTGGTCGGCCAGCAGCTCGGCAAAGCGCTCCTGGGTGAGGCGAAAGAACCGCTCGTTGTGCCAAAGCGTGTCGTCGGCATCGAATCCGATGGTGGTAAGGTTTTTCTGCATCCGCTCCGGCCTCGCACGTCTTTTCTAATCGGGCCTTAACGTTATATAACCCACATTCACCAGACCGGAAACGAAGCGGAAGCGCAGGCCATGCTGTCGGAAACGATCATCATGTCGGACAAGTCGGACGAGGACGGCGAAGGCTCCGTCGCGCTCAAGACGCGGCCCAAGACCAAGCGCCCGCCGCTCTACAAGGTGCTGCTGCTCAACGACGATTACACGCCGATGGAATTCGTGGTGCATGTGCTGGAGCGGTTTTTCGGCATGAACCACGCCCAGGCGTTCGAGCTGATGCTGGTGGTGCACAAGAAGGGCGTCGCCGTGGTCGGTGTCTTTGCCCACGAGATTGCCGAGACCAAG
>DOIS01000058.1 GCA_003511785.1 Paracoccaceae bacterium | reverse complement strand
AAGCTCTCCACCTGCGCGGTATAGATCTTGTGCCCGCCGCGATTGATCATGTCCTTCTTGCGGTCCAGCACGTGCACGAAGCCCTCTACGTCAATCGTCCCGACATCGCCCGAGCGCCAGAACCCGGCCGAAAACTCGCGCGCCGTGGCCTCGGGGTTGCGCCAATAGCCCGGCACCACCATCGGCCCGGAGATCCACAACTCGCCGGTCTCGCCCGGCGGCACCTCGCGCCCGTCTTCGTCCATCACGCGGATCACCGCGCCCGGAACCGGCAGCCCCACCGACAGACGCCGTGCGGCCGTGTGCTCAGATGGCATCAAGGTCGCCGGCGAGGTCGTCTCGGTCGCGCCATAGGCGTTCATCAACCCCAGCCCCGGCAGCGCCTCGGCCAGCCGCCCGATCGTGGCCGCGGGCATCGGCGCGCCGCCATATCCGCCCACGCGCCAGGCCGACAGGTCAAACTCCGACAGATCGCATTGATGCAGGCAGAGGTTATACATCGCCGGCACCATCACGGTATGGGTCATGCCCTCGGCCTGGGCCAGTTCCAGGAAGGACGCGGCCTTGAACGCGCGCTGCACGATGATGGCACCACCGGCGCGCACCAGAGCGTGGATACTGGCGACAAGCCCGGTGACATGATTCATCGGCACTGTCACGATGCTGCGGTCCCGGGGCCCAAGCTCCATGAGCCGCATGAAGTTCGTAGCCGAATGCACGATACCCAGCCCGGTCAGGGTGGCGCCCTTGGGCGTGCCGGTGGTGCCTGAGGTGTAAAGGATCGTCGCCACCGCTTCTTCATCCACCGCGACGGCGGGCAACGGCGGCGCGTCCGCGCGCAGCTCTCCGTAGGGCTCGAAACCCAGCGCTTCGCCCAGAACAAGGCGTGCGCGCAACTCCGGCATATCACCCGGCACCAGATCAGCCAGCTCCGCCTCGGCCACCACCGCTTTGGCGCCGGAATCGCGCAAGGCGTGCGCGATGCCGGGGCGCTGGTCACGCGGGCTGAGCGGCACGGCGACGGCCCCTAGCCGGGCACAGGCATAGATCAGCACAACGAACTCGGCACGGTTGCCCATCAACAGGGCCACCCGGTCGCCCTGCCCCACCCCACGGGCCGAGAGCCCGGCCGCGATGCGCGACAACTCGGCATCGAAGGCGGCATAGCTGAGCCGGGTGTCGCCATCGACCAGCGCCAGCCGGTCGGGGTGGGCCGCAACGGTCCGGGCCAGCATCGCATCGACCGAACCCGGGCGATCACGATAGCAGGCCACCAGCCGGTCGCCGTAATGCAACTCGTGCCGCAGGGGCATGTCGTTCAGCTCCGGTGCGGCGGCACGAAATGCGCCATGTTCGCGCCCATGCGACCCTTGGCGCGCTTCAGCTCTTCGCGCGCGATGACCTTCAGATGCACCTCGTCCGGCCCGTCGAGAAAACGCATCGCGCGCCCCCAGGTCCAGAGATGGCTGAGCGGCGTATCGGGCGTGATCCCTGCCGCGCCGAAGACCTGGATCGCCCGGTCCACCACCGTGGTCTGGAGCCGCGCGGCCATCACCTTGATCGCCGAGACATCGACGCGGGCGGCCTTGGCGCCCTCCTGGTCCATCCGCCAGGCGGTCTGGAGCATCAGCAGCCGGGCGGCGTCGATCTCGATCCGGCTCTGGGCGATCCAGTCCTGAATATTGGCGTTGTCGGCCAATGCCTTGCCGAAGGTGCGCCGCTCCAGCCCGCGTTCGCACATCAATTCCAGCGCGAGTTCGCATTGCCCGATGGTGCGCATGCAGTGATGAATCCGCCCCGGCCCCAGCCGCGCCTGCGCCAGCATGAAGCCGTCGCCTTCGTGGCCCAGCATCGCATCCACCGGCACCCGCACGTCGCGCATGACGATCTCGCAATGGCCCTCGGGGGCGTGATGGTGCATGATCGGCACGTCGCGCACCACTTCGAAGCCGGGCGTGTCCATCGGCACCAGGATGAACGAGTGTTTCTTGTGCCGGTCCGCGTCGGGGCTGTCATCCGAGACGCCGAAAACGATGCAAAGGTTGGCGTTGGGGTGCTTGGCCCCGGTCGAGAACCATTTGCGCCCGTTGATCACGTACTCCTCGCCCTCGCGCCGGATCGTCGTCGCCAGGTTGGTCAGGTCGGACGAGGCCGCGTCGGGTTCGGTCAGTCCGACCACCGACCGCAGTTCGCCGCGCAGCAGCGGGTCGAGATACCGTTCCTTCTGTTCGGGCGTGCCGAACTGCATCAGGATTTCCATGTTCCCGGTATCCGGCGCATTGCAATTGAACACTTCCGGCGCCCAGGGCACACGTCCCATTTCTTCGGCAAGCGGCGCGTAGTCCAGGTTGCTCAGCCGCGTGCCCGGATGATGATCCTCCAACTCGGGCGTGAACATGTTCCACAAACCGGCCTCATAAGCCTTGGCCTTAAGCGGCTCGATCACCTCGGTCGGGTAGGCGCCGGTATGGGCGATCTCGTGGAACCGACGGTTGGCGGGCAGCACGTGATCGGCCATGAACGCCTTCAGCTCGGCCAGCAGCTTCTCGGTTCGGGGGGAATAGGCGAAATTCATCAGATCGTTCCTTGCGGGGTCGCGAGAACCGAAAAGTGCTCCATTCGCAGACCAATCCATTAATGTCCGACAATAAGGCATAAGAGTGCCGTGGCGTTCGGTCAATCCCTCATCAGCCAGACGTCCAAAGGCCAGGAAAACTTGCAAAAATTGCTGCAATGCAGCACGATTAAGACAAAACGACGCTACGGCAGATGGACAGTGCATGGTCATTCCATTGGTTGACAGATGACCCAAATCCTACGCAAGATTTCATTAGTGTCCGACAGTAACAGGCTTTGCCGTGTGGAATCCGCGCCCTTTCCCGACGCACGCCCACCCCCTTGGATGGGGGTTGCGCACGGGCGTTCGCGTCCCCGGAGGCAACGGATGAGCCTCGACCCGAAACCCATTCAAGTGCATTTCGCCTATCAGCAGATTGCCGAAGAGATCGAAGGCCGCATCCTGCGTGGCGATCTCAAGCCGGGCGACCAGCTCCCGGGCGAGACGGAGCTGGCCACGCTGTTCGGCGTCACCCGTTCGACCGTGCGCGAGGGGCTGCGCCAACTGGAAAGCGAGGGGCTGATCCACCGCCCTTCACCGCGCCGGATGGAGGTGGCAATCCCGCAGGCCGAGCTGCTGACCACCCGGGCCGGCCGCGCCATGGCCTTGATGAAGGTCACCTTCCGCGAGCTTTGGGAGGTGACGATGGAGATGGAACCCCTGGCCGCCCGGCTGGCCGCGCAACAGGCCGGCGAGGACGAGATCGAGGCGCTGCAAAAGACACATTCCGAACTGGTCGCCGCCGAGGGTGACATGCACCGCAGCATCGAGATCGACGAGCGGTTCCACATGCAACTGGCCGAAACGGGCCGCAACCGGGTGCTGAGCCTGGCGCGCGAGCCCGTCTCGCTGCTGCTGTTTCGCGGCTTTGCGCAGATCGCGCCTTTCAACCCGCAATTCTACAAGCGCCAGATCGAGGCCCACGCCAACGTGCTGGCCGCGCTGCGCGACCACGACGCCGACCGCGCCGAGAAATGGGCCCGCAAGCATATCGAGGATTTCTGGCGCGGCGCGCAGATCGCCGGGCTGGAGGACGAGATCGCGCTGGCACCGCGCGCCCTGACATGACCGAGGCCCCGATGCAGACCACCACCGAACTTTCCGAGGGTATCCTGACCCTGACGTTGAACCGGCCCGACCGGCTCAACGCCTTCACCCGCGAAATGATGGACGAGATGATCGCCGCGCTCGACCGGGCCGATGCTGATGACGATGTGCGCGCAGTGATCGTCACCGGCGCCGGGCGCGGCTTCTGCGCCGGGGTGGATCTCGACGACCCCGACGCTTTTTCCGACGCGCGCCCCGACCCCGCCTCGACCGATCCCGAAACCTGGGCCGATCCAGCCCTGCGCGACATGGGCGGGTTGCTGGCACTGCGTCTCTACGACTGCCTCAAGCCGGTGATCGCGGCGGTGAACGGCCCGGCGGTGGGCATCGGCATGACCATGCAGCTGCCGATGGACATCCGCCTGGCCTCCGAGACCGCGCGGTTCGGCTTTGTCTTCAATCGCCGAGGCATCGTGCCCGAGGCGGCCTCGGCCTGGTTCCTGCCCCGCCTCGTGGGAATGCAGAGGGCGCTCGAATGGTGCTACTCCGGCCGGGTCTTCGACGCGCAGGAGGCGCTGGCCGGCGGGCTGGTGCGCTCGGTCCACGCGCCTGACGAGTTGCTCCCCGCCGCCCGGCGCCTTGCCCGCGAGATCGCGGATAACACCGCGCCCGTCTCCGTCGCGCTGACCCGGCAGATGATGTGGCGCATGGCGGGTGCAGAACACCCGATGCAGGCGCATCGCATCGACAGCCGCGCCATCGCCGCGCGCAATGCCAGCGCGGACGCCGCCGAGGGTGTCGCCAGCTTTCTCGAGAAACGTCCGCCCGCCTTCCCCTGCCGGGTGTCGCGGGACATGCCCGGCTTCTTTCCCTGGTGGCCGGAGACCCCTTGGAACGAACCAGAGGAGACGTCCCGATGACCGGCACCGTGCATACCGAACAGCATGGCCATGTGTCGCTGCTGCGGCTGGACGATCCGGCCTCGATGAGCGCGATGACGCCGCAGATGGCGCGCGCCCTGCACGCGGCGATCGAGACCGAGGGCGTTCGCGCCCGGGCACTGGTGCTGGCGGGCGCGAACGGTGCCTTCTCGACCGGAGCCAATCTCAAGGCCGCGATCCCCGACTCCCTTGAAGGGTTCGATGCGGGCGAGACGCTGGAACAGGACTACAACCCCCTGATGCGCGCCATGCGCGACTGTCCGGTGCCGTTGATCTCGGCGGTGAACGGAGCGGCGGCCGGCGTCGGCGCCTCCACCGCGGTGGCCTGCGACCTGATCGTGGCGCATCGCGACGCCTATTTCCTTGAGGCCTTCGCCCGGATCGGGCTGGTGCCCGATGGCGGCGCGACCTGGCTCTTGACCCGGGCGGTGGGCCGAGTGCGGGCGATGGAAATGATGCTTTTGGCCGAGAAGATCCCCGCCCCCCTCGCCCATGAATGGGGTTTGGTGACGCGCCTGGCCGACGAGGATGCCGAGGCAGACGCCCTGGCGGTCGCCGCGCGGCTGGCCGAGGGGCCGACCCGCGCCTATGCGCTGATCCGGCGGGCCGCATGGGCCGCAGCCGACCAGGATTTCGAGGCAACGCTCGCCACCGAGCGCGCGCTTCAGAAAGAGGCGGGCGACGGCCCCGATTTCGCCGAAGGGCTTGCCGCCTTTCAAGAAAAGCGCAAACCGCGCTTCCATCCGTGATGCCCCGCGCTATCTGCTCGGCGCGTCGCGAAAAGCCGGTTGAACCGGAAAAACACGATCGTCTCAACGGGAGGAGAGAGACCATGACCACTTCGTCAAGGCCCTGATCGGGAGCGCATCCATGCCGGCCCTCGCCGGTGCCGCCCATGCGCAGGATCTGACCTTTGCCGGTGGTTGGCCGCCGGGCTCGGCGCCCACCGCCATGCTCGAGGAATTCGCCAAGGCGGTCGAGGAGAACACCGGCGGCGATGTGACCGTCAAAGTGTTCCCGCTGTCGCTGCTCAGCTTCGCAGAGGCCAATGCGGGCGTGCGCGACGGTATCGCGGACATGACCGTGAACCTGACCCCCTATTTCCCGGCCGAATTCCCCAACCTCAACATGTTGGCCGAGTTCTCGGAGCTGGCCGAGCTGGAAGAATTCGCCAGCGAGATCAGCTCGACCGCCTTTGCGGGCGCACTGTCGGAATACATCATGCTGAGTTGCGAGGATTGCCAGCAAGAGGTCGCCGAGCAGAACCAGGTCTATCTGGGTGCCGCATCGACCACATCTTACGTGCTGCAATGTGTCGTGCCGCTGGAATCTGCCGCCGACCTTGAAGGCAAGCGCATCCGCACCGCCGGCGCCTACTGGGCGCGCTGGGCCGAAAGCGTAGGCGCCGTGCCGGTCTCGATCTCGGTCAACGAGACACTCGAGAGCCTGAATCAGGGCGTTGTGGACTGCACCGCCTCGAACACCGCCGATTTCGTCAACTTCGGCTTCATCGACGTGGTGAAATACGTCTATCTCGGTCTGCCCGGCGCGCAATTCACCGTGTCCGTCACCATGAACCGCGACACATGGGGCGGCTTCGACGCCGAGACGCGCTCCGAGATCCTGCGCGCCAGCGCCGACCTGGTGGCGGACATCACCTGGGTCTACATTGAGGAGGCCCGCGCCGGCAAGGAACGCGCCCCCGGCCTGGGCATCGAATACACCGACGCGCCCCAGGACATGATCGAAGGCAACCGCGCCTTCATCGACCAGGACAAGGACGCCGTCGCGCGCATCTACGAGGAGCGGTTCGGCCTCACCTCGGGCGAAGAAGCAAGCGCGGCGATCCGCGAGCTGATGGGCAAGTGGACCGAGCTGACCGCCGGTGTCTCCAGCGGCGAGGAGCTGGGCGAAATCTACTGGAACGAGGTGTTCTCGAAGGTCGATACCGCCTCCTACGGGCAGTAATCGCACCCGCGAAACGCAGGGCCGGGCGCGTCTTGGGCGTGTCCGGCCTTTCCGCCCATCCCCCGAGACAACGGAGGTGCCCGCCCGTGTTCGCCATAGGACGGCTTCTTTCGACCCTGGCCAAATCGTCATCCGTTCTGGGCACGATCTGCGTGACGCTGATGATGCTGCACGTCACTGCCGACGTGGCCGGACGCTACCTGTTCAACGCGCCGCTGACCGGGACCATCGTCATCGTGGCGAATTACTACATGATCTTCCTGGTGTTCATGTCGATCGGTGTGGCCGAGGAGAAACGCGCTCATATCTCGGTCGAGGTCTTCACCGACCTGATGCCCCCACGCCCGCGCCATGTGCTCGACATCTTTGCAGGCATCGCCACCGGGGGCGTCATCCTGCTGCTGGCGGTGGGCGGTTACATGGAAGCGATGGAGAAGACCGCCACGGGCGCTACCAAGGAGCAGGGCTCGGCCATGATCGAGATCTGGCAAAGCTATTGGGCCATCCCCGTGGGGGCAGTGCTGATGGCGGCAATCGCCGCCTACCGGGTGCTGACCCAGATCACCGGCGCGCGCAGCGGGCTCGAGGAAACGGACGTAAACGCGAAGTTCATCAATGACTGACGATAGGAATCGGCCTCACGGGCCTGGCCACCCTGATCGCCCTCATCGCCGTTCGGGTGCCCATCGGCATCGCGCTGATCGGCGTCTCCTTCGGGGGGCTTTGGATCCTGATGGGGTCGCGCGTGGCCTGGGGCTCGCTCAGTATCATTCCCTATCAATTCACCTCGAGCTGGATCCTCAGCTCGATCCCGATGTTCCTGTTCCTGGGCTTCATCAGCTATCATACGCAACTCACCCGCGGCATGTTCCACGCGGCCCGCATCTGGCTTTCGGCCCTCCCCGGCGGGCTGGCCATCGCCTTGATCTTCGGCTCGGCCGGGTTCGCGGCGGTGTCGGGGTCGTCCATCGCCTGTTCGGCAGCGATGGGGCGGATCGCCATCCCCGAGATGATGAAACACAGGTATCACCCCGAACTGGCCACCGGCACGGTCGCCGTCGCGGGCACCATCGGCGCGCTGATCCCGCCCTCGATCATTTTGATCCTCTATGGCGTGATCGCGCAGATCTCGATCACCGACCTGTTTCTGGGCGGCATCAGCGCGGGGCTTCTGACCGCTCTGGGCTACGTGATTGTGGTCCTGGTGCGGGTCTGGCTCAACCCGGACCTGGCCCCCGACCGCGACCCCGGCGTGACCTGGTCCGAGAAACTCCTGGCGCTCAAGGGCACCTGGCCGATCCTGCTCATCATGCTGGGGATCTTCGGCGGGCTGTTCGGCGGCATCTTCACCCCGACCGAGGCGGGCGCCGTCGGCGCCTTCCTGGCCTGCCTGGTGGCACTGGTAAGCGGGCAACTCACGCTGGCCCGGTTCCTGACCGCCGCGCGCGAGACATTGATGACTACTGCGGCGCTGCTGATCATTGCCGTGGGCGCCAGCCTGCTGACCCGGTTCCTGGCCCTGTCGGGAGCGGGCGACTACCTGTCCACCGGGATCATGTCGATTGCCACCAACCCGGTGATGCTGATGATCGGGATCGTCTGCGTCTATCTGCTGATCGGCATGTTCCTGGAGCCGATCGGCGCGATGCTGCTGACCTTGCCGATCATCCTGCCTGTGGTCGATGCATCGGGCTGGAGTCTTCTGTGGTTCGGCATCGTGCTGACCAAGCTGCTCGAGATCGGGATGATCACGCCGCCCATCGGCATGAACGTGTTCGTCATCAAGTCCGTGGTGGGCGAACTGGTCAAGACATCCGCGATCTTCCGAGGTGTGCTGTGGTTCATCGTCATGGACCTGATTTTGGTGGCGATCCTCTGCGCCTTTCCGCAACTGGTGTTGTTCCTGCCCGGCTTGTCGGGATAGGCATCCGCGAAACTCCCGGGGCGCCGGGCGCAATCCGCGTCCGGCGCCCCGCGTTCAGCCCGGCTTCCAGCAGACCCCGAGCAGAACGGCCTCGATGTCGCCCGTGGACACATAGGCGTGTCCCAGACCAGAATCGAAATAGAGGTTGTCTCCGGGATAAAGAACCACCGGGTCCCGGCCTTTCAGGTGAACCGTGACCTCGCCGCGCAGGACGTGGATGAACTCTTCGCCAGGGTGCGAGATGAAATCCTCGAAGGCGGCGAAGCTGTTGGCTTTGATATGGCCGATCATCGGGACCATGTGCTTGCCCGCAAGATCGCCGGCGATCATCTGGTAGTCATAGGTATCGGACCGGTGTATCGGACCGTCTCCGGCCCGGGTGATCGAAACCGACCCCCGCGTGAATCCCTCCGCCCCCGCGTCGAACAGTTCTCCCACATCCATGCCCAGGCCCTGCGCCAGGCGCATGAAACGGTCGTAGGTCAACGAGATTTCGCCGCGCTCCATCTTGGAGATGGTGGAGACCGCCAATCCGCTGCGCTCGGCCAAATCCTTGAGCGTCCAGCCGCGGGCTTTGCGGATCTCCCGCACCCGCCGCCCAAGATCGGCCTCGGACGCGGTATCGGTCGGGTTCAGCTTCAGGGAAGATTTCAGAGACTCGTTTTCCAATGCGAAAATTTCCTGTTTTCTTATCGGAAAAACTTGTGGCACTGTCGCAGCGGGACGCAAGTCAAATTTCCGAAACGGGGCGGGGAGCCGCAGGCAGCATGCAGCATAGCTTTGACATCGCGGTCATTGGCGCGGGCATCGCCGGGGCATCGGTCGCCGCGGAACTGGCCGACGACGCCCGAGTGGCTCTGATCGAGATGGAGGCGCAGCCCGGGTATCACACGACCGGCCGCTCCGCCGCCGTGTTCGCCCCGATCTACGGGCCGGCGCCGATCCGCGCGCTGACGCGCGCGTCGGAAGCGTTCTTCACGTCGCCGCCACGCGGCTTCGCCGCCGCACCGCTTGTCTCGCCACGTGGCATCCTGATGATCGCCCGCGCGGATCAGGAGGCGTCGCTGGACGCGCTGCTGTCCGAGGTTGGCGGCGCGGCCTCGGTCTCCCGGCTGGATGAGCCTGCAGTCTTGTCCGTCAATCCCTTGGTCCGCCCGGGCTATGCGAAATGGGCGATGCAGGACAGCAACGGCCAGGACATCGACGTGGCCGCCCTGCATCAGGGCTATCTGAAACGGTTCAAGGCGCTGGGCGGCACCGTCATGACCCGGCGCGAGGTGATGGGCCTCGACCGGACGGGTGCGAAATGGACAGTGCACCTGCGGGACACGAGCCTGGCTGCGGACATCGTTGTGAACGCAGCCGGGGCCTGGGCGGATCACGTGGCCGCGCTGGCCGGTATCCCTCCGGTAGGGCTGACGCCGAAGCGGCGAACGGCGGCCATCATCGCCGCCCCACAGGACATGGCGACCGATGGCCTGCCCATCACCATCGACATCGACGAGTCCTTCTATCTCAAACCGGACGCGGGGCGCCTTTTGATCTCGCCCGCGGACGAGACGCCCACGGCGCCGTGCGATGCGCAGCCCGAGGAGTTCGACATCGCCCTCTGCGTGGACAGGATCGAGACCGCTTTCGACCTGTCGGTGCGCCGCATCGAGAACAAGTGGGCCGGTTTGCGCAGCTTCGTGGCCGACAAATGCCCGGTCGCAGGCTATGCTGGGAACGACACAGGCTTTTTCTGGCTGGCCGGGCAAGGGGGCTATGGTATCCAGTCGGCGCCGGCCCTCGCCCGGACTGCCGCCGCCCTGGTGATGCGCCGGCCCCTGCCCCCCGACATCGCAGACGAGGGGGTGCGCGCCGAAGACCTCTCGCCCGCGCGCCTGGCGGTGCCTGCGTGATCTGGCTGGTCCCCCTCGCCGCCATCGCGCTTCTCGGGTCCGGGCTCGCCCTGGCCTATGTGATCGGCGGCGTGGCGGTCCTGTCCTTCATCGCCACGGACAACGCGCGCTACCTGGCAATCCTGCCGCAGAAGGTGTTCTCGCAGATCAGCGTCTTTTCACTGCTGGCCATGCCGCTGTTCATCCTCGCCGGCGAGCTGATGAACCGGGGCGGCGTGACCAAGGCGCTGATCGACCTGTCCATGGCGCTGGCCGGGCGTTTGCGCGGGGGGCTGGGTCACGTGAACATCATGACCTCGGTGTTCTTCGCTGGCATCTCCGGCTCGGCCATCGCCGATGCGGCGGCACTTTCGAACACGCTGGTTCCGGCCATGAAGGAGCGTGGCTACTCCGAGACCTATGCCGGGGCGATCACGGCGGCGTCGGCGATCATCGGCCCGATCGTGCCGCCCTCGATCATCCTGATCTTCTACGGGGCGCTGATGCAAACCTC
>DOIS01000061.1 GCA_003511785.1 Paracoccaceae bacterium | reverse complement strand
GGGCATTGCTCTATTTCGACCCGGGCGACGGGCGGCTCATCACCGTCTTCACCAACGAAAGCCGCAAGGGCAGCCCCGCGCGCACGCCCACCGACCCCGGCTGCGTGCATCACCTGGCCTTCGCGATCAGCCAGGCGACCTTCTGGCAGGCGGTGGAGCGGCTGGACGAGCGCGGGATCGGGCATTCCGGCCCCAAGTATCGGGGCTTCATGGACTCGATCTATTTCAAGGACCCGCTGGGCCTGCTGATCGAACTGGCCAGCTACCGGTTCGAACCGCCCACGGGCTGCACGCACGCGCAGATCCTGCTTGAGGCGCATCGCATCCGCGTGGCGCGTGGCGACAACCATATCGACCGCATCCACGTGGCCGACGCGATCGAGGCGCTGGTGCTGCGCGGGCAGGACAGCCTGTCCGAGGATCGGACTCCGCGCGATCCGTATGGGAAAGCATGATATAACAAGGTCTTGAGAGTCAAAGTTGAAGTGATCGACGGCGCGGCGTCAATGGTAACGCGCGCGCCGTCGTACCAAGCCCGCCCCCGGTCTTCCTCTTGTTAGAAACACTTTCGCCGAAAGCACGCGCGCAGCGCGTTCCCTTCCCGAATCGAGGTGGAAAGCCTTTTAGAACAATGCCATGAAGTGCGTTCTTAAAGTAGCCTGCATCACCCCCGCCCGCGCGTCTCGAACCGCGGCAGCATGGCCGAGAAGTCGCGCCCCGCGCCGTCCTCCTGTTCGACGAACATCTCGTAGAGCGTCTGCGCCAGTGCCCCCATCGGCGTGTCGGCATCGGCGCTCTCGGCGGCCTGCTGGCTGAGCCGCAGATCCTTCAACATCAGGTCGGCGGCGAAGCCGGGCTTGTAGCCGTTGTCGGCTGGCGATTGCGGGCCGACTCCCGGGGCCGGGCAATAGGCGTTCATCGACCAGGAGTAGCCCGACGAGGTCGAGACCACGTCGAACATCTTCTGCCGGTCGAGCCCCAGCTTGTCGGCCAGGGCGAAGGCCTCGCAGGTGGCGATCATGGTCACGCCCAGGATCATGTTATTGCAGATCTTGGCCGCCTGGCCCGCGCCGGCCGCGCCGCAATGCACCGCCTTCTGGCCCATGATCTCGAAGAGCGGCTGCGCCTTGGCGAAGGCTGCCTCCGAGCCGCCCGCCATGAAGGTCAGCGTGCCGCCAGCCGCGCCGCCGACGCCGCCCGAGACCGGCGCATCGACGAACATAATCCCGGCCCCCTCGGCCATCTCGCCCACCGCGCGGGCGCTGTCCACGTCCACGGTCGAGCAATCGATCAGGGTGGCGCCGGTCGGCATCGCCGGGATCAGTTCCTCGGCCACCTTGCGCAGGATCGCGCCGTTGGGGAGCATGGTCAGCACCACCTCGGCGCCGCTGGCGGCCTCCTTCGCGCTGGCGGCCTTGGCCACGCCCTCGACCGACACGTCGGCCGTGTCGAACCCCGTGACCTCGTGCCCGGCCATGGCCAGGTTGGCGGCCATGGGCGCGCCCATGTTGCCCAGTCCGATGAACCCGATCTTCATGGCTTACTCCTCCTCGAATGTCAGCGCGTCATTGCCCAGCGGTGCCAGCATGTCGGAGACCGCCTCTGCCGGCACCTCGCCTTCGGCATATTGCCAGGCGGGGCTCCGGTCCTTGTCGATGATCGCGGCGCGGATACCTTCCAGGAAATCGCCCTGCTCCATGGCGCGGAAGGTGAAGCGGTATTCCTGGTCCAGCGCCGTACGGATGCCAGCGTCCTCGGCGCGCAGCCGGTGCAGCATCTCGACCGTGCAGGCCATCGACAGCGGCGAGGCCCGGTCCAGCGCCTTGAGCGCGCCGCGGGCGAAATCGCTGTCGGCGACGGTCAGGCTGCCCCGGATGTCGGCCAGCGTCTCGCCGGCGAAATGCGCGTCGATCTCGGGCCGCACTGCGGCCAGCGAAGCCTCGGGCGCCTGTTGCCCGTGGCGTTCCACGTGGGAGGCGTCGCCGCTGGCTTCCAGCATCTCGATCAGGTCGGCCCAGTCGCCGCGCGGGATGTAATGGTCGGCAAAGCCCGCCAGAATCGCGTCGCCCGGCCCCATCCGCGTTCCGGTCAGGCCCAGGTATTCCCCCATATGCCCCGGCGCCCGCGCCAGCATCAGCGAGCCGCCCACGTCCGGCACCAGCCCGATGCCGCATTCCGGCATGGCGATCTGCGAGCTGTCATCCACCACCCGGTGCGCGCCGTGGCAGCCGATGCCCACGCCGCCGCCCATGGTGAAGCCCTGCAGGAAGCTGATGACCGGCTTGGGATACTCATAGATCATCGCGTTGACGCGGTACTCGTCGCGCCAGAAGCGGCGGCCATAGGCGAAATCGCCGGCGCGCCCGGTCTCGTAAAGCTGGACGATATCGCCGCCGGCACAGAACGCCTTGTCGCCCTCGGCGTCGATGATGACCAGCGCCACCTCGTCATCCTCGCGCCAGTTGCGCAGGGCGGCATCGATGGCCATGCACATGTCATAGCTCAGCGCATTCAGCGCCTTGGGCCGGGTGAAGGTGATGCGCCCGGCACGTCCCGTGACGCGGATGTCGATATCGCTCATGGCCCCCCTCAGCGGTTGGCCAGCATCTGCCGCGCCACGATCAGGCGCATGATTTCGTTGGTGCCTTCGAGGATCTGGTGCACGCGCAGGTCGCGCACGATCTTCTCGATCCCGTAATCGGCGAGATAGCCATAGCCGCCATGCAGTTGCAGGCATTGATCGGCGATCTTCGAGCCCGCCTCGGTTACGAATTTCTTGGCCATGGCGCAGAACTTGGTGGCGTCCGGCGCGCCCTGGTCCAACTTCCACGCCGCCTGGCGCAGGAAGGTGCGCGCGGCCTGCAACTCGATCTCCATGTCGGCCAGGCGGAATTGCAGCGCCTGGAACTGGTCGATGCTCTGCCCGAACGCCTTGCGCTCGCCCATGTAGTCCAGCGTGGCGTCCAGCGCCGCCTGCGCCGCGCCCAGCGAACAGGCCGAGATGTTGAGCCGCCCGCCATCGAGCCCGGCCATGGCATAGGAGAAGCCCCGGCCTTCCTCGCCCACCAGGTTCTCGGCAGGCACGCGGGCGTCGTCGAACTGCACCTGTGCGGTGGGCTGGCTCTTCCAGCCCATCTTCTCTTCCAATCCGCCAAAGGACAGGCCCGGTGTCCCGTCCTCGACATAGAGGGTCGAGATGCCCTTGGGCCCGTCCTCGCCGGTGCGGACCATGCAGACATAGGCGTCCGAATAGCCGCCGCCCGAGATGAACGCCTTGGTGCCGTTGACCTTGTAGCCCTCGTTGTCGCGCGCCGCCCGGGTCTTGAGCGCCGCCGCGTCCGAGCCCGAGCCCGGTTCGGTCAGGCAGTAGGAGAGCACCGTTTCCATCGAGATCACGCCGGGCAGGACGCGCGTTTTCAGATCGTCCGACCCGTAAGCGTCGATCATTTTGGCGCACATGTTGTGGATCGACAGGAAGGAGGCGACCGAGGGGCAGGCCATCGAGAGCGCCTCGAAGATCAGCGCGGCGTCGAGCCGCGAGAGCCCGGCGCCGCCCGCCTCCTCGCTGACATAGATGCCGCCCAATCCCAGCGCGCCCACCTCGGGCCAGAGGGCTTTCGGGATGGTGCCCTCGGCCTCCCACTGGCGGGCATGGGGGGCGATATGCTCCTGCCCGAAGGCATGGGCCATGTCGAAGATGGCCGATTGCTCCTCGCTCAGCGCGAAATCCATTGGGCGCTCCTCCCCCGCTCGGATTAATTGAACATGCGTTTCATTCTAGCTTTGCAGGAAGCCCCCCTTCAACCGGGCAATACCGCAAAGTCACCTTGCAGCTATGCCGGGGCAGGCCACCCGGCGCTCAGCCCAGGATTTCGCGTCGGAGCTGTTCGATATACAGGAAATCGCTCAACTCCTCGCGCGCCTCGGTTTCGGTGAGATGATGGGCGGCGGCCAATTGTGCCTCGAACCGGGCACGGCCTTCGCGCAGGGTGAGCAGGGCGCACGCCCCCAACCGCGGGAACCGCGTCTTGATCCGACTCATGGTCTGGGCGCAGTCATGGGGCAGATCGGCCCATGTCAAGCTCATCGCGCCGCGTGCCTCCGTGATGCATGCTGTGCACGTCGAGTATGCCGCGATTTGCGGCAGGGTAAACAAAAAAATCGCCGTTTCGGAAATTTTGTCACGACTGCGTGACGGCCAGGCGGGTCACTCCGGCGCGCTCCACCAGACATCGGGCAGAAAGCCCATGCGGTCGCCATAGACCGGCAGGGCATCGGGATAGCGCAGGCGGCGGACATGGGCGATGCGGCCCATGTCGAAGGACCAGATCGGGATGACATAACGCCCGGCGGTCAGCACCCGGTCGAGCGCGCGCACGGCGGCGATGAACTCCTCGCGCGTCTCGGCGCGCAGCATGGTCTCGATCAGCCCGTCCACCGCCGCGCTGTCCACCCCCATCAGGTTGCGCGTGCCGGGCGTCTCGACGCCGTAGCTGCCCCAGTAGAGCTTCTGCTCGTTGCCCGGACTCAGCGACAGGTCGCGGCGGAAGGTGGTCATGTCGAAATCATACTCGTTGGTGCGCGCGGTGAACTGCGCGTCGTCCACCCGCTCCACCACCGCCGCGATGCCCAGCCGGTCGAGCGCGCGGGCATAGATGTCGATGGCCGACAGCATGTCCTTGTCGGACTGGCGCAGCAGCACCGAAAAGCGGAAAGGGCGCCCTTCGGCGTTGCGCAGCACCCCGTCATCGCCCACGCGCCAGCCGGCCGCGTCCAGGAGCTGCACCGCCCGGCGCAGATCGCCCCGGTGGCGCTTGGTCCCGACGCCCGTGGGCAGGGCATAGCCCTCCATCGCGCCGGGCGGCAGGGTGTCGGCGTAAGGCTCCAGCAACGCGCGCACGGCGCCTTCGGCCGGGCCGGGGCGCATGGCCAGCTCGGAGCCGGAGAAATAGGAGGTGATGCGCGGTTGCACGCCGCCGGTGAGCGTGTCGTTGATATAGTCGAAGTTGAAGGCCAGCATGAGCGCCTCGCGCACGCGCCAGTCGTCAAAGGGCGCGCGGCGGGTGTTCATGGCGAAGCCGGTCATCCCCGAGGGGCGGCCATGCGGGATTTCCGACAGCACGATCTCGCCGCGCTGCACCGCCGGGAAGTCATAGTCGCGGGCCCATTTCTCGGCGTTGAACTCTCGGTAGACATCCAGCGCGCCGGCCTTGAACGCTTCGAACAGCACCGACTGGTCGCCATAGAACTCGATCCGCATCTCGTCGAAATTATGCGTTCCGCGCCGGAGGGGCAGATCGGCACCCCAGTAGTCGGGGTTGCGGGTGAAGGTGACCGAGCGGCCGGGCTCGAACGCCTCGATCACGTAGGGGCCGGTGCCGATGGGGATCTCGTCCAGCCCCGAAGCGGTGAAATCGCGCCCCTCCCACTGTGCCTTCTTCAGGATCGGCCGCATGCCGGCGATCAGCGCCAGCTCGCGGTCATCGGAGTTGAAGTCGAGCCGCAGCGAGCGCGGCCCGGTCTTTTCGATGCGCTCGACCTGGGTCCAGAAGGTGCGATAGCGCAGGTGGCCCTGCGTGCCCAGCGTCTCGTAGGACCAGATCACGTCCTCGACCGTCACCGGGCTGCCGTCCGAGAAGCGGGCCTCCTCGCGCAGGGTGAATTCCACCCAGGAGCGGTCGGGCGCGACACGAACCGATTCGGCCAGAAGCCCGTAGAGCGTGAAGGGTTCGTCCTGCGAGCGGCCCATGAGCGCCTCGTATCCCCAGAACCGCTGCTGCCAGGGCGGTGTGCCTTTCTGGATGAACGGGTTGAGGCTGTCGAAGCCGCCGGTATTGCCGAAAACGATCCGCCCGCCCTTGGGCGCGTCGGGGTTGGCATAGGGCAGGGACACAAAATCCGGCGGCAGCGCGGGGTCGCCATACATAGCTATGGCGTGGCGCGGCTCGGCGGCCGGCGCGGCGCAGGCGAGAATCGCCGCGATCAGCGCGGCCGCGGCCCGCGCGAGGTGGAAAAAGACCGGACCCATATCGGCAACAATCCCGCTTTGCCCTTGTATCGTTGGGCCTCGTGGTAACAGGGGATTTACGTCTTTTCAAACTTTTAGCTTGGACAGCGGCGCGGAATTGCTTATAAAGGGATCACTGCTCGATAGGTTTCTTGCCTGTATGAAACCTGCCTCAATGACTGAACGCCCGCCTTGCGCGGGTGTTTTTTTTGTCGGTCGGTTTGAGAGGGGAGCACGGAACAGGGGGCCGTGTCGGGCACGGGGCCGGGGGCAAAGGGCGCGCTGCCCCCGTCGCCTGGCGGCGCACCCCCCGGAGTTATTCAGAGCAAGCGGACGGCAGGGGCGCCGGTCACTCCGGGGCGCGGGCGCTGTCCTCTTCGGCCCAGGCATCGGCCAGCGCGTCGAAGGCGCCCGAGAACCCGGCCTGAAGCTCGTCCCACGCGCTGGCGGCGCCGGCCTGGAGCGCGCCCATCCGTTCGCCCAGCCGGTTGCGCGCGGTCTGCAAGCGGGCCAGCGCGCGGGCGGTCTCGGTGCGGGCCTCCTCGGACATCCCGGCCCAATCGGCGCGCAGCGCCGCCTGGCGGCGGGCGATCTCGGCGTCGAGCGCGTTCAGCCCCTCGCGCGCGGCGGCCAGCGCTTCGTCGCGTTCCTGGGCGGTGTAGTCGGCCACCGATTGCAGGGCGGCGGCGATCTCGTTGCGCAGTTCGGTCGCGGTGACGTGGTCGGCGTCGGTCTCGGCCCCGGCGGGCGCGGCAAGGGCGAGGCTCGCGGCGAGCAAGGCCGCGCGCGGCAAGACGAAGCGGGGCATCAGCGCTCTCCTCGGCTGGTCAGCGGAACCGGGCGCCGGCCTTTTCGACGGCGCGGCTCATCTCGTCCCAGGCGCTTTCGAGCCCATGCTTGATGTCGTCCCAGGCGGCGTCGCCGCTGCGTTTCAACTCCTCCAGCCGGGCCTCGGCGCGGCGGGCGCGCGCGTCCTCGAGCGCCTCCCGGTAGGCGATCCTGGCATCGGCCTCGACCTCGTCGGCGCGGGCCTCGAGGCGGTCGATCTCGGCCTCGTATTGCCGCAAGCGGGCGCGGGCCTTGTCGATATAGGCGGATCTGTCGGTCATCGTGGGGCTCCTGCACTGGCTGTCGCAGAAAAGGTATGCAACCCGCCCGACCGCGCAAGGGGCTTTATGCGGCGCAGTCCGATTTGGCGTTTCCTTCGCAGGTGCAGCATGGCAGGGTTGGCGGAACCACATTGACCAAGGGGAGCCGCCATGTCGCTGAAGGGAAAAACCGCCGTCATCACCGGATCGAATTCCGGCATCGGCCTGGGCATCGCCCGGGAACTGGCGCGGGCGGGCGCGGATGTCGTGCTCAATTCGTTCACCGACCGGGACGAGGATCACCGCCTGGCCGAGGAGATCTCGGACGAGACCGGGACGCGCGCGCGGTACATCAAGGCGGACATGTCGAAGGGCGACGAGTGCCGTGACCTGATCGCCAGGGCCGGGGCCTGCGATATTCTCGTCAACAACGCGGGCGTGCAGCATGTCGCCCCGATCGACCAGTTTCCGCAGGACAAGTGGGACGCGATCATCGCCATCAACCTGAACTCGGCCTTCCACACCACGGCCGCCGCGCTGCCGATGATGCGCAAGGCGGGCTGGGGCCGGGTGGTCAACGTGGCCTCGGCGCACGGGCTGACCGCCTCGCCCTACAAGGCGGCCTATGTGACGGCCAAGCACGGCATCGTCGGCATGACCAAGACCGTGGCGCTGGAGACCGCCGAGGAGCCGATCACCGCCAACGCGATCTGCCCGGGCTACGTGCTGACCCCGCTGGTCGAGGCGCAGATCCCCGACCAGATGAAGACCCACGGCATGGACCGCGACACGGTCGTGCGCGAGGTGATACTGGCGCGTCAGCCGTCGAAACAATTCGCCACGGTCGAGCAGATGGGCGGCGTGGCGGTGTTCCTGTGCTCGGAGGCGGCCGCCCAGATTACCGGAACCACGATCTCGGTCGATGGCGGCTGGACCGCGCTGTGATCGCGCGCCCATCGGGCCTGAGGCCCTTTTCGCGAGGAAAGCCCGGCAGGGTTTGAGGAGCGGTGATGACGACACCCACACGCATCAACTTGGCGCTTCAGGGCGGGGGCGCGCATGGCGCCTATACCTGGGGCGTGCTGGATCGGCTGCTGGACGAGGAAAGCATCGAGGTGGCCGGCATCTCGGGCGCCTCGGCCGGCGCGCTCAACGGTGCGGCCTTCAAGGCGGGGATGGTCTCTGGCGGGCGCGAGGGCGCGCGCGCCGCTCTCGACGGGCTCTGGGCGCGGATGGGGGCGGTGGGCGACATGCGGCTGGTGGGCTGGATGCGCGCCCTCGAGCCCGCCGGCGTGGTCCAGGCGGTCGAGGCGGCGATGCCGGTGATCTGATTGCCCTGCGTTGTCACAATCCGCTGCATATATTGCTCGGCAATACGCAGATCGCTGGCAACCTTCGAGATAAGCAGACCATCAAAATTTCCGGCCCACCTCAGCATCGTCACGGTAAGCAAAATGGGCAGCAG
>DOIS01000199.1:1045-3345 GCA_003511785.1 Paracoccaceae bacterium | reverse complement strand
CTCTGGCCCATCGGCACGCTGGGCTGGCCCGAGGATACCGAGGAGTTGCGCCGCTATTTCCCGACCTCGGTGCTGGTCACCGGGCAGGACATCCTGTTCTTCTGGGTGGCGCGGATGATGATGATGCAGCTGGCCGTGGTGGACGAGATCCCCTTCGAGACGGTCTATCTGCACGGGCTGGTGCGCGACGCCAAGGGCAAGAAGATGTCCAAGTCCACCGGCAATGTGGTCGATCCGCTGGACATCATCGACGAATACGGCGCCGACGCGCTGCGCTTCACCAACGCGGCGATGGCGTCCTTGGGGGGCGTGCTCAAGCTCGACCAGCAGCGCATCGCCGGTTATCGCAATTTCGGCACCAAGCTGTGGAACGCCATGCGTTTCGCCGAGATGAACGAGGTGTTCACCACGCCCGCCGTGAACGGCATCCCCGCGCCCGCGCAGACCGTGAACAAATGGATCCTGGGCGAGGTCGCCCGCACCCGCGCCGAGGTGGACACGGCACTTGCGGCGTTCCGCTTCAACGACGCGGCGCAGGCGCTTTACAGTTTCGTCTGGGGCAAGGTCTGCGACTGGTATGTCGAGTTCGCCAAGCCGCTCTTGCAGGGCGAGGACGAGGCCGCCCGGCTGGAGACCCGGCAGACCATGAAATGGGTGCTGGACCAGTGCCTGATCCTGCTGCACCCGATCATGCCCTTCATCACCGAGGAGCTCTGGGGCCTGTCGGAGGACCGCGACAGGATGCTGGCCCATGCGGACTGGCCGGGTTACGGGGCCGAGCTGATCGACGCCGAGGCCGATCACGAGATGAACTGGGTGATCGGGCTGATCGAGTCCGTGCGCTCGGCGCGCGCGCAGATGCGCGTGCCGGTGGGGCTCTACGTGCCGATGGTGGTGACCGGGATCGACGACCGGGGCCGCGCCGCCTGGGCGCGGAACGAGACCTTGATCAAGCGGCTGGCGCGGATCGAGAGCCTGGAAGAGGTGGCGGCGATGCCCAAGGGCACGATCACGATCCCCGCCGAGGGCGCGAGTTTCGGCCTGCCGCTGGCCGAGGTGATCGACATTGATGCTGAGAAAGCGCGGCTGGAAAAGACGCTGGGCAAGCTGGAGAAGGAATTGGGCGGGCTGCGCGGGCGGCTGGGCAACCCCAAATTCGCCGAAAGCGCGCCCGAGGAGGTGGTCGAGGAGACCCGCGCCAACCTCGCCGCGCGTGAGGAGGAAGAGGCCAAGCTGCGCGAGGCGCTGGCGCGGCTGGCCGAACTGGGCTGAGCCCCCCGAAACCGGCGAGGCGCGCGCCTATCTGCAGTCCATGCTGCGCGCGCTTCGCACCCTGATCGAACGTCAGATCCTCAAGGCCCGGGCCGAGGGCAAGCTTTCCGGCCTCGCCGGCGAGGGCAAACCGCTGCCCGACCGCAGCGGCGAGGCGCATGTGGATGCCGGTACGGCCGCGGGGTTGCACCTCATGGCCGAGGCCGGCGTGACCCCCGAGGAATTCCGCCTGAAAAGGAACTGGACGCCGCGCTGGAGGACCATGCGACCTTGACCGACCCGGAGGCGCGCAGGGCATCCATGGCCCGGGTCGCGGAGTTGGAGATGCGCTACAACATGGCGCGCGATGCCCGGCGCGCCTTCCTGCGGTAGGGCGGGCCTACTGGAACGCCGGCTTGCAGTCCTGCATCTATGCGGGCACCACTTCCATCTGCTCGGGCTTGCCGATCAGCGCCGCCTGTTCGCGCGATTCCTCGATCAGCCAAACTCGTAGGGTGGGTTTTCAACCCACCGTGCCAGATCCCCCCTCAACCCGGTTTGCGCGCCACAAGGTCCACCAGGGCCGAGCGCCCGGAATGGCCCTCGCCTTCGTCCACCTCGGCGTCGTAATCCTCGAGCCGCAGGAATTCCCAGCCCTCATAGGCGGCGGCGAGCATCTCGGTGGTGTACATGTTCTCGCGGCTGGGCGGCCCGCCGGTGCCGTAATCGACCTGCCGGGGCGCATAGCCGTGCAGCAGCAGGAGCCCGCCGGGCCGCACGGCCTGCCCCATCCAGCGAAACATCCGGTCGCGCAGCTCGGGTCCGGCGAACTGGATGAACACGGCCACGACCGCGTCAAAGTCCCGCGACCAGTCCCAGTCCTCGACCCCTGCCAGATGATAGTCCACCGACACCCCGCGCCGCTTCGCCAGCGCGCGCGCCTTGTCGAGGCCGACCTGTGCCGCGTCGAAGGCGGTCACGTCATGCCCCTGTTCGGCCAGGAACACCGAGTTGCGCCCCTCGCCATCGGCCACTGCCAAGGCGCGATC
>DOIS01000199.1:467-738 GCA_003511785.1 Paracoccaceae bacterium | reverse complement strand
TGCGCCCCTCGCCATCGGCCACGCAGAGCACCCGCGCCCCGGGCGGCAGGTGGTGGGCCTGGGCGCGCAGGAAAGCAGCCGGTGCCTCGCCGAAGAGGTAGTCGGGGCGGTCGTAGCGGTCGTTCCACATGGTCTGCGTCCCTGAATTGTCGCGTTCGCGCCCGCGTCGGCGCGGGCCTTTGGCAGCTTCCCCGCAATCGGCGCTCGTGCAAAGGGACGTCGGCACCCGTCGCCGCGCGACCTGTCGTCTCAGGCAAGCCGGAACCACGGC
>DOIS01000199.1:0-122 GCA_003511785.1 Paracoccaceae bacterium | reverse complement strand
GTCGCGATCCGAAACAGCGGTTTGGCGTTGTCTTTATCCAGTGCCCCGGCTCATCTCGACCTGGGCCGGATTTTTGACGTCGGCCCGCTCAGCACAACAACAGCCAATTTTGCAACCAGGGT
>DOIS01000154.1 GCA_003511785.1 Paracoccaceae bacterium | reverse complement strand
TATCGCGGCACGGCCTATGTGGTGATGGAGACCCTGTCGCTGGAACCCTATGGCAACCGGGTGCCGCAATTCTCCTTCGAGGTGGTGCGCGCGGCCCAGCCCGGCGCGCCGGATCATGCGCACGACCTGGCCCAGGCGGTGCGCGGCGTGGCGTTGATGCCCGGCACCGGCGAATACAGCCTGGCCACGACGCCGGTTTACCTCACTGACGGGGTCGGCAGCCGCTGGGCGGCCAATGTCAATTCGCCCTCGGGCAAGAGCGATTTCGTCACCTCCTTCGAGGCGCTGGAGGGGGAGTTGCCGTCCTGCGAGGCGGTCTCGCTGGTGGTGTCGTGGTTCGGGGGCGATCTGCGCTGCGGGCAGTGCCTGCTGGTGCCCAAGATGGAAAAGCACGATGTGGAAGGGTCCAACATGCCCTGGTCGGTCGCGGGGCTGACGCGGGCGGGCGCCGACCAGATCGAGGAGGACGCGGACGGGCGGCCGATCTATGGCGGCACGCCGGCCGACGCGGCGGTGGTCGAGGCGATCCGGCACATGGCGGCGGCGGGCAAGCGGGTGATGTTCTATCCCTTCATCCTGATGGACCAGATGGCGGGCAACGGGTTGGTGAACCCCTGGACCGGCGAGGCGGGCCAGCCGGCGCTGCCCTGGCGGGGGCGGATCACCACTTCGCTCGCGCCCGGGGTCGCAGGCACGCCCGACGGCACGGATGAGGCCGCCACGCAGGTGGCGGCGTTTTTCGGCACCGCGCGGGCAGCGGATTTCACCGTGGGCGACGGGGTGGTGAGCTACCACGGGCCGAATGAATGGGGGATGCGGCGCTTCATCCTGCATTACGCGGCGCTCTGCGCGGCTGCGGGGGGCGTGGACTCCTTCTGTATCGGCTCCGAGATGCGGGGGCTCACGCAGATCCGGGGGGTGGCGGGGTTCCCGGCGGTCGAGGCGTTGCGGGCGCTGGCGGGCGAGGTGCGCGCACTTCTGGGGCCGGATGTGAAGATCGGCTATGCCGCCGACTGGAGCGAGTATTTCGGCTATCAGCCGGTGGATGTGCCGGGGGACCGGTTTTTCCATCTCGATCCGCTCTGGGCGGATGACGAGATCGACTTCGTGGGGATCGACAATTACATGCCGCTGTCGGATTGGCGCGAGGGGGAGGACCACGCGGATGCCGGTTGGGGTGCGATCCACGATCCCGCCTATCTCGCCGCCAATATCGAGGGTGGCGAGGGGTTCGATTGGTATTACCCCAGTGGAGAGGCGCGGGCGGTCCAGCGGCGCGAACCGATCACCGACGGAGAGCACGGCGAGCCCTGGGTCTGGCGGTTCAAGGACCTGCGCGGCTGGTGGGAGAACCGCCATCACGAGCGCATCGACGGGGTGCGGCAGGCGGTGCCGACGGCCTGGGAGCCGCGCTCGAAACCGATCTGGTTCACCGAGCTGGGTTGTGCCGCCGTGGACAAGGGCACCAACCAGCCCAACAAGTTCCTCGACGCCAAATCCTCGGAATCGGCCCTGCCGCGCTATTCCACCGGGCGGCGCGACGACCTGATCCAGCGGCGTTACCTGGAGGTGATGCTGAGTTATTGGCGGGACCCGGGTCGCAACCCGGTCTCGGATGTCTACGAGGGGCCGATGGTGGACATGGAGAACGCCTATGTCTGGGCCTGGGACGCGCGGCCGTTTCCGTGGTTTCCCAACAATCGCGGCCTGTGGAGCGACGGGGCCAATTTCGCGCGCGGTCACTGGATCAACGGGCGCACGGGGACGCGGGCGCTGGCCTCGGTGGTGGGCGAGATCTGCCGCCGGGCGGGCGTGGAGGCGATCGACACCGGCGCGTTGACGGGGGTGGTGCGCGGCTATGCGGTCGAAGACGTGGCCGAGGCGCGCGCGGCGTTGCAGCCCCTGATGCTGGCGCATGGCTTCGACGCGGTGGAGCGCGACGGGTTGTTGCGCTTCGTCCCGCGCGACGGGCGCGGGACGGTGCGGCTGGACCCGGACTGCCTGGCGGTCTCGGGCGAGACCGAGGGGCGCGTGGAGCGGTCGCGCGCGGCGGAGGCGGAAAGCTCGGGGCGGGTACGGCTGCGCTTCGTCGAGGCGGAGGCCGATCACGCGGCGGTGGCCGAGGAGGCGGTGCTGGCCTCGGATGCCACCCACGCGGTGGCCACCAGCGAGTTGCCCCTGGCGCTGAGCCGGGGCGAGGGGCGCGCGGTGGCCGAACGCTGGCTGACCGAGGCGCGGGTGGCGCGCGACACGGCGCGCTTTGCCCTGCCGCCCTCGGCGATGGGGCTGGGCGCGGGCGACGTTGTGGCGCTGCCGGGCGAGGGGGGCGAGACGCGCTATCGCATCGACCGGGTGGACCAGGCCGATCTGCAACTGGTCGAGGCGGTGCGGATCGAACCGGCGGTCTATGTGCCCTCGGAGGGGCCCGAGGACGCGCCCAGCCCGCGTGCCTTCGCTGCGCCGGTGCCGGTGCTGCCGTTGTTCCTGGACCTGCCGTTGATGCGCGGGGACGAGGTGGCGCACGCGCCGCACCTGGCGGTGACGGGCACGCCCTGGCCCGGATCGGTGGCTGTTTACGGATCGAACACGGATTCGGATTATGCTCTGACCGAGGTGATCGCGGCGCGGGCGACGGTCGGGGTGCTTGAGACGCCGTTGGCCGCCGCCCCGGCGGGGCGCTGGGACGCGGGCGGGCCGGTGCAGGTGCGGATGCTGTCGGGGGCGTTGGAGAGTCGGCCGCGCGCGGCGGTGCTGAACGGGGCCAACCTGGCCGCCGTGGGCGACGGCAGCCCGGGCAACTGGGAGCTGATCCAATTCCGGCAGGCGGAACTGGTGGCGCCCGATACCTACCTGATCTCGGAGCGCCTGCGCGGGCAGGCGGGCAGCGACGGGATCATGCCGCCGGTCTGGCCGGAGGGGTCGTTCTTCGTCCTGCTCGACGGGGTGCCGGAGCAGATCGGGCTGAGCCCGGCGCAGCGGCGGGTGGCGCGGCACTACCGGATCGGCCCGGCGCGGAGGGCGGTGAGCGATCCATCCTATACGCATCTGGTGGCGGCCTTCGACGGCAACGGGCTGCGCCCCTATGCGCCCTGTCACCTGCGCGCGCAGGATCAGGGCGGCGACCTGGCGCTGAGCTGGGTCCGGCGCACGCGGATCGACGGGGACAGCTGGGATCTGGACGAGGTGCCGCTGGGCGAGGAGCGCGAACGCTATCTGGTGCGGGTGCGCGAGGGGGCGCGGGTGCTGCGCGAGGCCTACGTGGAGGCGCCGGAATGGAGCTATGGCGCGGGCGCGCAGGGGGGCGACGGGGCGGGCCCGGGCTGCGTGATCGAGGTGGCGCAGGTCTCGGCGCGCTATGGGCCGGGGCCTTTCGCGCGGCTCGACTGGCCTGCGGGCGCGTGATGCGGCGGCTGCTGTATGGCGACGTGAGCAGCGCGGCGCGGGTGTTGCTGCGCGCCGCTCCGGACCAGCGCGAGAGGCTCTGCGCGCGGATGCTGGCGGAGGCAGAGGCCGCGCATCGGCACATGGACCGCACCGGGCGGCCGCATCCGCTCTGGGGCAACGGCTCGCTCATGGGGGCGGCGCGCAAGCGGGCCTTGCCGCCCGAGCCGGGCTTCGACGACCTGGACTATTGCGCCTGTTTCGAGACGGTGTTGGCGGCGCTGGTGCGGCGGACGGCGGGGTGTGGCGGGTTGTAAACCCACCCTACGCGTGACGCGGGAGGGGAGAGGCGCACACCCGGCCGAGGGCGAGGCGCGCTAGATGTCCAGTTCGACCCAGATGGGGACGTGATCTGAGGGTTTCTCTCGGCCCCGGATCTCGGCGTCGATGCCCACATCCACCAGCAGGTCGGCGCATTGCGGCGTGAGCAGGAAATGGTCGATGCGGATGCCGTTATTGCGGTTCCACGACCCGGCCTGGTAATCCCAGAAGGTGTAATGCCCCGGCCCCTGCACACGGGCGCGGAAGGCGTCGGTGAAGCCGAGATTGACGATGCGCTGGAAGGCGGCGCGGCTGTCGGGCAGGAACAGCGCGTCCTTCGTCCATTTCTCGGGGTGCTTGGCGTCCTCGGGCTGCGGGATCACGTTGTAGTCGCCCGCCATCAGCGCGGGCTCCTCGGCCGCCAGCAGATCGGCGGCACGGGCGCGCAGGCGCTCCATCCAGGCGAGCTTGTAGTCGTATTTCGGCCCCGGCACCGGGTTGCCATTGGGCAGGTAGAGCCCGCAGAGCCGGAGCGCGCGATCGCCCACCACCGTGGCCTCGATCCAGCGCGCCTGGGTGTCGTCGGCGTCGCCGGGCAGGCCGCGGCGCACATCCTCGAGCGGCAGTTTTGACAGGATCGCCACCCCGTTGAACCCCTTCTGCCCGTGGGTTTCCACGTTGTAGCCCATGTCCTCGAAGATCTCGCGGGGGAAGTTTTCGTCCACCGACTTGATCTCTTGCAGCAGCGCCACGTCGGGCTGCGCCTCGGCCAGCCAGTCGGTCAGCGCCTGGGCGCGGGCCTTGATGCCGTTGATGTTGAAACTGGCGATTTTCATGGGCGGCTCCCGGGGGTGACTGGGGCAGAGGGTGGCCGATCTATCGCCGATCGCGCCGCAAGGGGCAAGCCGATGCCGGGGGGAGGGTCGAATCGCGGGGCCCGATGATGGGTGTGATTCGCGGATAGGTTGTAGTCTCGACAGGCGGTTTTCAGGCGTTGCAGGCGCTGTGGATAAGTTTTTTTTCCCGGGCTGCGCCGATGATCTTCCGGTTCGGCATCAAATTTTTGCAAGCCGTAGTTCATGTGGATAACTACCCATTAATACCCCCTTAACACGAAAAAAATCTTTGCAACTCATCTTATGGGTGCAAGCGTGATGGGGCGATCAACTTCACAACGGGAAAGACTGCCATGAACGCTCAACGCAAAGTTTACGACATCGCCGCAACCGCCACCAGCAACGGCGCCGCCAGCCTGTTCGACGGCGAGGGCACGGCCATGTTTTCCTCCTGCTCGCAGCCCCAGGCCCTGTTCGATGCTCATTCAGGCGACGCGTCCGAGATGTTCTCGTCCTGCTCGGTGGAACTGTTCTCCTCCTGCTCGACCACGGCGGGTGCCGATGGCATGACCGGCGGCGGGGTCGAGATGTTCTCGTCCTGTTCGACGCCCTCGCGGGAGACCACGGCGATGCGCGGCGAGCTGGTGCAGATGTTCTCGTCCTGCTCGACCCCGGCCGGGACCGCCACGACGGCGGGCGAGGCGACCGAGATGTTCTCGTCCTGCTCGGTCGAGCTGTTCTCCTCATGCTCGGTCACCGGGGGCGGCGACGCGGCCACGGGCGACGGCGTGCACATGGTGTCCTCCTGCTCGACCCCGGCCGGCACCGCCACCGCCAGCGGTGAGGCGACCGAAATGTTCTCGTCCTGCTCGGTCGAGCTGTTCTCGTCCTGCTCGGTCACCGGCGGAAGCGACGCGGCCACCGGCGAGGGCGTGCAGATGGTGTCGTCCTGCTCGACCCCCTCGGGCCAGGCGATCCTGAAGGGCGACGGCACCCAGATGGTCAGCTCGTGCAGCTGATCCGGCCCTCTCGCGGCTGAAGTTGGATACGGGGCGTTCAGAAGGCGCCATTTGAAAGGGCACACCCATGTCGAATGTCATTCATCTGAACGTTCCGTCCCACCGCCTGGGCCACCCGGCCCGGCGCGCGGCCCTGATGGCCAGTTTCGCGCAGTCCCGCCGCTTCGGCGACGACGTGTTCTGGCTCAAGGAGAATGCCGAACTGCTCAACATCCTGGAATGCACCGGGCTGGCGCTCGACGATGGCGCGCTGTCGGTGCATGAGGGGTTCTATGCCCAGATCGAGAAACGCCTGGGCTTCTTCCCGCAATACTACCGCTTCCTGCTGTCGATCTGCCTCGACCTCGAGGATCTGGGGATGCCGGGCGCGAAGGGTGAGGCGCTGGCGCATTGGATCGCCCGCGAGGGGCTGGCCGATGCGGAACTCAGCGACCTGCAACGGGCCGAGGCGCGGCGGCTGATGTTGCGCCGGGGCGTCGATCCGCTGCCCGAGGATACCGGGCTGACCGAGCGGCTGCACGGGTTCATGGACCGCTCGGAGACCTTCGCCATGCCCAACAAGAAGGCGGCCTATGAGCTGACCCATATCGTCTTCTACCTTTCCGAATACGGCCGGCGCGACCCGGGCCTGTCGCCGGCGGCGATCCGCAGCCTCGAATTCGCGGGGATCCTGGCCTATCTCGACCAGAATTCCGACCTCCTGGCCGAGATCTGCATCGCGCTGCGCTATGCCGGGGCCGAGCCGTCGGTGATCTGGGAAGGCTGGCTGGAGCGCGAGACGCATCGTTTCCAGGTGCAGACAGGGCCGCAGGTCTCGACCCAGGACGACTACCACGACTATTTCGTGTGCAACTGGCTGATGGCCACGGCGGGGCGCGATGCCTTCGTCAAGGAGGCCGCGCCCGAGCGCATGGGCTTCTTCCGCGCCGATCCCTATGCCGCGCCGCTGCGCGAGATGTCCGAGTGTATGTTCCGCATGGAAGACAACCGGAGCGGGGATTGGCAGGCGATGAGAACGGTGATAAAACAATCTCTGAGTGAAATCGGAAATGACATTTTGACCGAAGCGGAACAAAGCACCGATCTTTTCGACGCCTTCTTCGCAGGCTTCGCCCGGACCGGGTTGCGGGGGGTTGCACTATGATCACGAGCGGTATTCGCACGGCGGGCTTGGGCGCGGGGCTGGCCGTGCTTTACACGGTGTTCATTTCCTCGGCCGATGCGATCACCAAGCTGATCGCAGGCGGCTATGCGGCGCCGCAGCTTTATGCGCTGTCGGGGCTGATCGTGCTTACGCTGGCCGCCCTCACCGACCGGTATCCGGGCCAGCGCCGGGGGCTGAAAACGCGCTGTCCCAAGGCGATGGCGCTGCGCAGCCTGTTCACGGTGATGGCGGCGATCTGCTTTTTCTACGCCTTTCGCTATCTCCCCTTTGCCGAGGTGTTCCTGTTCATCGGCATGATCCCGATCCTGGCGGGGATCTTCTCGGGGCTGATCCTGGACGAGCATGTGCGCCCGATGGCCTGGCTGGCGCTGGTGGCGGGGTTCGTGGGCGTCGCCTTCCTGTTTCCCGCCGGCATCCGGTCGATCCAGATCGGGCACCTTTTCGCCTTCGCGGCGGCGGTGACGGGCACTCTCTCCATGATTGCATCGCGCTATATCGGGCGGGTCGAAAACAATTCGCTGGCGCAGGTGTTCTATCCCAACCTGGCGTTGTGCCTGACCATGGCTTGCGCGCTGCCTTTCGTGTGGAAACCGATGCCGCTGGCGGACCTGGGCTGGGTCGCGGCCTATGCCGGTCTGCTGTTCCTGGCGCGCTGGCTGGTGGTGGTGGCGCTGCGGCTTCTGGCGGCCTATGCGGTCACGCCGCTGATGAACCTGCAATTCGTCTGGATGGTGGTGATCGGCGCGGTGGGCTTCGGGGAATATCCCGGCGCGGCCACCTATCTGGGTGTGACCATCGTGATCTCAAGCGGGCTGGTTCTGCTCTGGGACCAGTTCGGGCGCAGCACCGGGACGGAGGACGAGGAGGCCGCCCCCGCGCTCCCTTTCATGGCCCTGCGTCGCACCCGCGCCTGAGCGCGGTGCCCGCCTGCGGGGTCGGCCTTTCGTCTCACATCGAGAAGGACGTGCCGCAGCCGCAGGAAGATGACGCGTTGGGATTGTCGATCACGAACCGCGCGCCGATCAGTTCCTCGGAGAAGTCGATCACCGCGTTCTCGAGAAACGGCAGCGAGACCGAGTCCACCACAACCTTCTGGCCCTGACCCTCGAGCACGAGGTCGTCCTCCTTGGGCGTGTCGAGCGCGATCTCGTATTGGAAGCCCGAGCACCCGCCCCCTTCGACGGCCACGCGCAGGGCCTGTCCTTGGCTTGCGGCGCCGATCTCGGACAGGCGGGCAAAGGCCCGGTCAGTGACTTTGGGCGGCAGTTGCATCATGGTCTCCGGCGGTTTTCTTCCGTTCGCCCCTGCAATATAGAGATGCCAAGGACAGGCGACAAGACTAGGAGCGGAGATGCGCGCCCCATATGCTTCGGACCCGGGCGCCAGCCGCAGCCGGCTGGTGGCCGAGGAGGACAGCAGCTTCCGCTCGTGTTTCCAGCGCGACCGCGACCGGATCATCCATGCCAGCGCCTTTCGCCGACTCAAGCACAAGACCCAGGTCTTCGTCGAGCACGAGGGCGATTATTTCCGCACCCGCCTGACCCATTCCATCGAGGTGGCGCAGGTGGCGCGCACGATCGCCGGCGCGCTGGGGCTGAACACCGAGTTGACCGAGGCGGTGGCGCTGGCCCACGATCTGGGCCACACGCCCTTCGGCCATACCGGCGAGGACGCGCTGCACGCGCTGATGGCGCCCTATGGCGGGTTCGACCACAACGCCCAGGCCATTCGCATCGTCACCCACCTGGAACGGCACTATGCCGAGTTCGACGGTCTGAACCTGACCTGGGAGAGCCTGGAGGGCATCGCCAAGCATAACGGTCCGGTCGTCGGACCGTTGCCTTGGGCGCTGGCCGAGTGCAACGCGGCCTTCGACCTGGAACTGCACACCCACGCCAGCGCCGAGGCGCAGGTGGCGGCGCTGTCGGACGACATCGCCTACAACAATCACGACCTGCATGACGGGCTGCGGGCGGGGCTGTTCAGCGATGACGAGATCGCGACCCTGCCCATCGTCGGCCCGGCCTACCGGGACGTGGACCGCCGATACCCGGGGCTCGACCCCGACCGCCGCCGGCACGAGGCGCTGCGCCGGGTCTTCGGCGTGATGGTGGGCGACGTGATCGACGAAAGCCGCGCGGCGCTGGAGGCGGCGGCCCCGGAGGATGCGGCCGCGCTGCGCCATCTGGGCCAGCCGGTGATCCGCTTTTCCGACGCGGTCTGGTCCGACCTGCGCGAGATCCGCACCTTCCTGTTCCGGCGGATGTATCGCGCCGCCCCGGTGATGGAGATGCGCGCCCAGGTCGCCCGCGTGGTCGAGGAGCTGTTCCCGCATTTCCTGGCCAACCCCGAGCTGCTGCCCCGGCGCTGGCAGGCCGATGTCGCCGCAGCAAAGGACGAGACCGCGCTGGCGCGGATCGTCTCGGACTATATCGCCGGGATGACCGACCGTTTCGCGCTGCAAGAGCACAGCCGCCTGCTGGGCGGCGAGGCCGGGGCCTGGGCGGCGGGGCTGGGCGCGCGCTAGAGCAACGCCAGCAGGCGCGCGGCCTCGTCATGCGGGCCGGCCAGTTCGTCGCGGTGTTCGCCGGGGAAGAAGCACGCGCGGGTGGCGCCGCGCATCGGGCGCGGCTCCATGATCTCGACGCGCGGTCCGGTCTTGCGGGTCTCTTCCGCCCAGCTGCGCGCCAACGCCATCTGCGCGGCCTTGGTCGCCCCATAGGCGCCGAAGAACTTCTGCCCGGCGCGCGGGTCGTCGAAGAACAGCGCGCGCCCCTCGCTGCCCAGCAGCGGCGCCACGAAGGGGATCAGCACCGAGACCGCGTTGGCGTTGATCGCCACCGACTTGCCCCAGTCCTTGGCGTCGATGAAATTGGCCGGCGCCAGCGGTGCGGCATGGATCGCGGTATGCGCCCAGAGATCGACCTTGCCCCAGCGGTCGTGGATGCCCCGGCAAAGCGTGGCCATGGCGTCGGTCACGGTGATGTCCATCGGCGCCAGCGTGGCGCTGCCGCCCTTGGCCTTGATCCGGTCGTCCAGCTCTTCGAGCGCGCCGGTGGTGCGAGCCACGGCCACGACGTGATGGGTGGCGCTGAGCGCCTCGGCCAGGGCAAAGCCCAGGCCGCGCGAGGCGCCGGTGATGAGGGCGATCTTGGTCTCGGTCATGGGCGCGGTTTGCGCGTTGCGGCGCGCGCCGTCAAGGGCCCTCAGCCGCCCGCCACGGGGATGCGTTCCGACTTGCCCCAGCGTTCGACCATGATGCCCTCGGCGTCGATGGCCAGCACGCGGCCCTCGGAGATGCGGTCGCCGGGGGCGACCTTTTCCACGCGTCCGCCGCGGTCGCGCACCAGCGCGCGCATGTCTGTCTCGGCGCCGAACACGCCCAGCACGGTGAAATTGCCGCTTTCGGCACGGGTGGTGGCGTGGCGGGCCACGGTCCGGTTGGTCTTGGCACTCATGTTGAACCCTGTTCGCGTTGGTCTTGGCGCCCGCCCGCTAACAGGGATGCCGCGTCTGCGAAAGGCTCTCGCCGCGCGCGGCGCGGGCCTGCGCGGCGGGGCGCCGATGGCCGGCGGTGGGCCGCCTATTCGGCGGCGGTCTTGAGTTGGAAGCCCTTGTGGATCTGGTCCGAGGGCGCCACCGGATACTCGCCCGAGAAGCAGGCGTCGCAGTATTGCGGGCATTTGGCATCGCGGCCCTGCGCCTCGCCCACGGCGCGATAGAGCCCTTCGAGCGAGATGAATTTCAAGCTGTCCACCGCGAGGTGTTCGCGCATCTCGTCCTCGGACATGGTGGCGGCCAGCAGTTTCTCGCGCTGCGGCGTGTCCACGCCGTAAAAGCACGGCCAGGCCGTGGGCGGAGAGGCGATGCGGAAATGCACTTCCTTGGCGCCCGCGTCCAGGATCATCTCCTTGATCTTGCGCGAGGTGGTGCCGCGCACCACCGAATCGTCCACCAGGATCACCCGCTTGCCGCGGATGAGCGCGCGGTTCACGTTCAGTTTCAGCCGCACGCCCATGTTGCGGATCTGCTCGGTCGGCTCGATGAAGGTGCGGCCCATATACTGGTTGCGGATGATCCCCATGGCATAGGGAATGCCACTCTCCAGCGAATAGCCGATCGCCGCGGGCGTGCCGCTGTCGGGCACGGGGCAGACCAGGTCGGCCTCGACCGGGGCCTCCTTGGCCAGCTCGCGACCGATATTCTCGCGCGTCTCGTAAACCGACCGCCCGCCCAGGATCGAATCGGGACGCGAGAAATAGACATGTTCGAAGACGCAGAATTTCGAGGGCTGCGGGCGGAAGGGAAACAGGCTCTCGACGCCCTTCTCGGCGGTGATCACCACCATCTCGCCGGGCGCGATCTCGCGCAGGAACTCGGCCCCGATGATGTCGAGCGCGCAGGTCTCGGACGACAGCACCCAGCCATCGCCCAGCTGGCCCAGCACCAGCGGCCGCACCCCCATCGGGTCGCGCACGCCGATCAGCTTGGTGCGGGTCATGGCGACCACGGAAAACGCCCCCTCGACCCGGCGCAGCGCGTCCTCCATCCGCTCGGGGATGTTGCGTTGCAGCGAACGCGCCATCAGGTGGATGATGCATTCGCTGTCGCTGGAGGATTGAAAGATCGAACCGCGCTCGATCAACTCGCGGCGCAGCGCCTCGGCATTGGTGATGTTGCCGTTATGGGCAATCGCCGCGCCACCCATCGAGAACTCGCCGAAGAAGGGCTGCACGTCGCGGATCTGCGTCGGCCCCTTGGACCCGGCGGTGGAATAGCGCACATGCCCGATGCCCAGCGCGCCGGGCAGGGTGTCCATCACGCTGGACGAGGTGAAGTTGTCGCGCACATAGCCGAAGCGCCGGGCGCTGTTGAACCCGTGTTCGGCGTCATAGGTGACGATCCCGCCCGCCTCCTGGCCGCGATGTTGCAGCGCGTGCAGGCCGAGGGCCACGAAATTGGCGGCGTCGGTGACGCCGACCACGCCGAACACGCCGCATTCCTCGCGCAGCTTGTCGTCGTCGAAGGGATGGGCGGGGGGCATAAGCGGCGCGGGCAAGGGCGGCTCCGGGGTCAGACTCGGGCGACAGCCCCCACATAGTGGGTTGGCGCGCCCATGTCATCAAAGGATCACATATTTTGCGCCCCCGCGCCAAGGCGCGGGTCCGGCACGCCCGGCGCGCGTCCGGTGTGCCTCATTCGCAGACGCCCACCAGTTCCTCGTATTGCCGCGTGACCCAGCCCAGCACCTGTTCCGGGTCGCGCTCGGCGATGGTGGCGGTGAGCTGCGAGAACACCTGCGCCGACCGGCTTTCGTCCACCACGGTGAATTGCTGCGCGGTCATCACGGTCTCATAGATGAAGAAGGCGATGGCGATCAGCAGGATGCCGCGCGCGACGCCGAAGAAGAAGCCCAGCCCCTGGTCCACACCGCCCAGAACCGAACGTTGCACCAGCGAGGAGAACAGCGGCGTGAAGAAGCTCATCACGATCAGCGCCAGCGCGAAGACCGCCGAGAAGGCGGCGATGATCGACAGCTGGCAGCTGTCGGCGATGAAATCGCCCAGTACCGGGATCTCCTTGATCAGCGGCTCGGCCTGGGGGGCGAAGATGAAGGCCAGCACCGCCGCCGCGACCCAGCCCGCGATGGCCATGACCTCGCGCACCAGGCCCCGCGAATAGGCCAAGAGCGCCGACAACACGATGATCAGCGCCACGACGCCGTCGATGATGGTGAAGCCTTCCATATGTTTCGCCCGTGTCCTCTGCCTGGCCGGAGCCTACCCGGCCCCGAAGATATCGCCAACAAAACCCGTCAGATCCGTGGCGCTGACAAGGCGCAGGCCGGAAATTTCGGTATTCTTGCCGCCCGGAGGGGCGATGGCGCTGGTGAAACCAAGTTTCGAGGCCTCTTTCAACCTGTTTTCCGTCTGCGGCGCCGGGCGCAGCGCGCCCGAGAGGCTGATTTCGCCGAAGACCACCGTGTCGGCGGGCAGGGCGGCATCTTCCCGCGCAGAGAGCAGCGCGGCGGCCACCGCCAGGTCGGCGGCGGGCTCGCCGATCTTCAGCCCGCCCGCCACGTTGAGATAGACGTCGAGCCCGGCAAACGGGATGGCGCAGCGCGCCTCGAGCACGGCGAGGATCATTGCCAGCCGCCCGCCGTCCCAGCCCACCACCGTGCGGCGCGGCTGCGAATGGGGCGAGGGGGCGACCAGCGCCTGCAACTCGACCAGCACCGGGCGCGTGCCCTCGATCCCCGCGAACACGACCGAGCCGGGGGCTGGCTGGCCGCGCGCGCCCATGAAAAGCGCCGAGGGGTTGGCCACTTCGGCCAGCCCGCGCCCGGTCATCTCGAAGACGCCGATCTCGTCGGCGGGGCCGAAGCGGTTCTTGACCGCGCGCAGGATGCGAAACTGGTGGCCGCGCTCGCCCTCGAAGTAAAGCACCGTGTCGACCATGTGCTCGACCACGCGGGGGCCGGCGATCTGGCCCTCCTTGGTCACATGGCCCACCAGGATCACCGACACGCCACGCCGCTTGGCGAAACTGGTCAACTCGTGCGCCGCCGCCCGCACCTGGCTGACCGAGCCCGGCGCGCTGTCGACCATGTCCGACCACATGGTCTGGATCGAATCGATGATGACCAGCCCCGGGCGCTCGGCCTCCAACGTGGTCAGGATGTCGCGCAGGTTGGTCTCGGCCGCCAGTTTCACCGGCGCCTCGCCCAGCCCCAGCCGCTGGGCGCGCATCCGCACCTGGGCGCTGGCCTCCTCGCCCGAGACATAGACCGTCTCCAGCCCCGCCCCGGCAAAGCGCGCGGCGGCCTGCAGGAGAAGCGTCGACTTGCCGATCCCCGGATCGCCCCCCACCAGGATGGCCGAGCCCGGCACCAGCCCGCCGCCCAGCACGCGGTCCAGTTCGTCCATGCGGCTCAGGCAGCGCGGCGGCGGGGTCTCCTCGGTGGCGAGATCCATGAGCGCGATGGCCCGACCGCCCCGGGCGCCCAGGCTCTTCGAGGGCGGCCCGGCGGTGGCAGGGACCTCCTCGACGATGGAGTTCCACGCCCCGCAGGCGTCGCAGCGCCCGGACCACTTGGAATGGGCGGCGCCGCACTCGGCGCAGGTGAAGGACTTGGGTTTCGCCATGCCGGTTCAATGCAACAGGGCCGCGCCGCCGTCAAACCCCGCCACGTCGTTTCGCGTCATTCCGCGGCGTGCAGGGCCGGGGGAAAGCTCTGGACGTTGTCGCGGGGCGTGGCCGCGGCGGCGGGGCCGGCCAGGATCTCGGGCAGCACCTCGCCCAGGGTCTCGCGCAGCCGGTCGAGCCGCGCCTGCGCCCCGGCTTCGTCCAACTCGACCGCCTCTTGCCAGCGCCGCAGATCGTTGACGATCAGCGTGGCTTCCTCGATGCGGCTTTCGAACCGGTCGATCTCGTGCTGGCGCTGCACCAGGAAATCGCGGGCGCGGGTGACGGCCTCGTCGGAATAGGTCTCCGCCAACTCACGCGAGACATGGCTCATCTGCGCGGCCAGTTCCAGCACGCCCGGCTCGAGCCGTTCCAGGTCGGGATGGCCGCGCAGCCAGGCCAGGCGCTCCTTGACCGCGTCGAACTCGGAGGACAGGCGGAAGGTGCCGGCCCGATCGGCGGCATGGGCCGCGTGATAGGCCCGCGCCACGTCCTGCATCTGCATCTCGAACTTCCTGTGGCTGGTCTCGAGCGCCAGGATGCGCCCGTTGCTGGGCAGGAAGAAACACAGCGCCACGAGCAGACCGGTCAGGCCGAGCTGTGCCGCGACGCCCGCGCCGGGCCAGGCGGCGCCCCCGGCGCCCGCCTCGAGCGTGAGCCAGGGCAGCACCCCGGCGGCGGCCAGCGCGGTGCTGGCGGTCGCGGCCAAAGCGGCCAGGCAGATCAACGCCAGCGCGCAGACCTGGGCGATGGTGCGCAGGGCGCGCAGGGTGGAACGGAACCGTTTCGGCATGGAACTCTCCCTGGTGATCCCGCTCTTTCGGCGGAAAACTGCCGAGACAACCCCGAACCGGGCGATTGGTTCCCGCAGGCGCTCACCGGGCGGCGCCGGACCGCCCCGTCGCCAGCCCGATGCCCAGCGAGGCCAGGATGCAGCCGGTGAACAGGTAAAGCCCCCAGGCGGTCTCCACATGGCCCAGCCCGATCCCCTTGGCCACGGTGATGTAGATGGCAA
This sequence comes from Paracoccaceae bacterium, assembly GCA_003511785.1. Taxonomy (GTDB): domain Bacteria; phylum Pseudomonadota; class Alphaproteobacteria; order Rhodobacterales; family Rhodobacteraceae; genus UBA7951. Next base: position 21,357 of record DOIS01000154.1, on the reverse strand, counting down.
TGAGGAAGATGTCGGCCATGGCCAGCTTGCCGAGAGTCCGCAGCGCGGGCAGGGCGCGGGTGTCGAGCAGGCCGAACTGCACGAGCGCCAGGCCGATGGTCTTGAGATAGGGCGCGAAAAGGGCGAAGGCGGTGACCACCAGGGCGAGAAACACATCGCTGCGCCAGAGCGATTGCAGCCCGGTGACGACGCTGATCTCGGACAACCCGAAGAGCGGCAACAGCCCCGCGCGCAGCATCGGTGCGAACCAGGCCACCGGGTAGAGCACCAGCAGGGCGAGATTGGCGAGACGCAGGATCATGCCCGGCCCGTCCGGCCAGACTTTCGCGAAAGTCTGGCCGCAAATCCTCGGCGAGGATTTGCCCCGCGCGTCCGTCTCACCGCACCGCCTCGATCGGGCCCTCGGCGCGGCCGTGGATGAACTGGTCGAGATAGGGATCGCCGCTCTCGTCCATCTTCGCCACCGGCCCGGTCCACTGGATCACCCCGTCATGCAGCATGGCCACGTCGTCGGCGATGGCGCGCACCGAGGTCATGTCATGGGTGATGGTCATCGCGGTGGCGCCCATCTCGACCACGATCTCGCGGATCAGCTCGTTGATGACTCCGGCCATGATCGGGTCGAGCCCGGTGGTGGGCTCGTCGAAGAAGATGATCTCGGGCTCGGCGGCGATGGCGCGCGCCAGCCCCACGCGCTTCTGCATGCCCCCCGACAGCTCGGCCGGGAAAAGATCGGCGACGTCGGGGCTCAGCCCCACGCGGCGCAGCTTCTTGATGGCGATCTCGCGGGCCTCGGCCTGCGGGCGCTTGAGCGCGCCGCGCAGCAGGCGGAAGGCCACGTTCTGCCAGACCGGCAGCGAATCGAACAGCGCGCCGCCCTGGAACAGCATCCCGAAGCGGGCGAGGAAGGCGTCGCGCTCGGCCCCGCGGGCGGTCCCCGTCTCCTGGCCGTCCACCTCGATGCGGCCCGCGTCGGGCGTGATCAGACCCAGGATGCATTTCAGCGCCACCGACTTGCCGGTGCCCGAGCCGCCGATGATGACCATGGACGAGCCGCGCGGGATCGCCAGATCGACGCCGCGCAGCACGTGCTTGGGCCCGAAGGACTTGCGCACGCCCTCCAGCCGGATCATGGGTGCCGTGTCGGGGCCGGGATCGGGTGGCAAGGTCATACCGAGAAGAACACCCCCGTCAGGATGAAGTTCGCCGCCAGGATCAGCACCGCCGCCGCCTCGACCGAGCCCTTGGTGGCCCGGCCCACGCCTTGCGCGCCGCGCCCCGAGTTCATGCCGAAGTAACACCCCATCACCGCCGCGATCAGGCCGAAGGCCGCGCCCTTGACAAGGCTCGAGATCAGGTCGAGCGGTTCCAGGAAATCCACCGTGTTCTTGAGATAGGCCGCCGGGTTGAAGCCCAGGTTCTGCACCGCCACCGCATAGCCGCCGGCGATGCCGATCACGTCGCCCACCCCCACCAGCAGCGGCACGGTGATCAGCGCGGCCAGCACCCGGGGGGCTGCCAGGTATTTCATCGGGTGGGTCGAGAGCGTCACCAGCGCGTCGATCTGTTCCGTGACCTTCATCGTGGCGATCTCGGCCGCGATCGACGAGGTCACGCGCGCCGCGATCATCAGCCCGACCAGCACCGGACCCAGTTCGCGCACCATGCCGATGGCCACGATCTGCGGCACCACCGCCTCGGCGTTGAACCGCGCCCCGCCGGCGTAGATCTGCAAGGCCAGCGCGCCGCCGGTGAAGATCGCCGTGAGCCCCACCACCGGCAGCGACAGCCAGCCCACGTTCATCAATGCATGGCCAATCTCGCGCGGGTAGAAGGGCGGGCGGACCATGTGGCCGAGCGCGGAGAGCGCGAAGAGCGTCACCCGGCCCACATGGGCCAGCGCGACCAGGACGGCACGTCCCAGCCGGCCCAGGGGGGCCAATGCGCTCATTCGATGAAGCGGCGCGCATGGCGCGCGCCCAGCGAGGTCAGGATCTCGTAGCCGATGGTGCCCGCCGCGTCGGCCAGGTCGTCCACGCCCTGATCCGCGCCGAGAAGCTGCACATCGGCGGGGTCGTGGTCCAGGTCGGTGATGTCCACGGTGATCAGGTCCATCGACACGCGCCCCACGACGGGGCAGCGCCGGCCGTCGGCGAAGACCTGGGCGCGCGGCCCCATGGCCCGGATCAGCCCGTCGCCATAGCCCGCGGCGATGGTGGCCAGGCGGGTGCGCCGCTGCGCACCCCAGGTGTTGCCATAGCCCACGGTCTCGCCGGGCTCCAACTCGCGGATCTGGATCACCGGCACGTCGAGATGCACCACCGGGCGCGCCTCGGCGAAGGGACGACCGCCGTAGACACCGATGCCGGGGCGCGTCACGTCGAAGTGATACGCCGGCCCCAGCAGGATGCCCCCGGTCGAGGCGAGCGACAGGGGCACATCAAGATCGGCCGTCATCTCCTTGAAAACGCGCAGTTGTTGCGCGTTCATCGGGTGGTCGGGCTCATCCGCGCAGGCGAGATGCGACATGATCAGGCGCGGGCCCTGCCCCAGCGCGATGTCGCGCAGGGCGGCCCATTCGGCGGGCTCCATGCCCAGCCGGTTCATGCCCGAATCGAGCTGCACGCCGAAAGCGTGGCCGGGCAGCGCCTCGACATGGCGCAGCATCTGGTCGATGGAGTTCAGCATCGGCACCAGCGCATGGTCGCGGATCAGCGCGGTGTCGCCCTCCATATGGCCGGAGAAGACGTTGATCTCGGGGCCCGGACCCAGCGCCTGACGCAGCGCCGCGCCCTCTTCGGCCACCGCCACAAAGAAGCGCCGCGCGCCGGCCTGCGCCAGCACCTTTGCCACGCGTTCCACGCCCAGCCCGTAGCCGTTGGCCTTGACCACGGCGCCTGTCTCGGCCCGGCTCATGGCGTCCAGCGCGCGCCAATTCTGGGCCAGGGCGCCAAGGTCGATGGTCAGGTCTGCGGTGCTCATGGGCCGTTCATGCCACGGGGGCGCGGGGCGTCAAGTGGAAAGCGGAGCGGCGCGGTCTTGTGTCCGGTGGCGGGGTCCATGGCCGCTGTCGGAAACGAGGGGGCGCTGCCCCCTCGCGCTCCCCCGGAGATATTTGAAAAAGAGAAGAAGCAGGGGCGCTGGCGCGCGCGGTCGCCGGGACGCGTGGCGGGGTCGGTCGGTCTCACCCGTCGGCGGGTCGGGCCATCGAATGCCACCAGATGCGCACCTCCTCGGCCAGGCCGCTCTCGGGGTCGAACCGGGCCTGGAGCATCCCGTCCAGTTCCATGCGCGGCAGCGGATCGCCCGGCGCGCGGTCGGGCAGGCCGGTGCCGGCGGATTTTGCCCAGATCGCGAACAGCTCTTCGGATTGCACCTGGTTAGGTGACGTTCCAATGCGCCAGACCTGCATGAGCTTCGGCCTGCAGAACGTTGTATTTCAATGAAATATCATCCTGGAGCAGGGTGCGTTCCCAGTAGGCGGCCAATTCCCCGGGGCCGGTCTGCACCTGGAAGGGCGTGTTGTGATACCGTCCGCCTGGGGTGAACAGCGCGGCGAAACCGGCCGGGTCGCGCCCCTCCCAAACCTGTTTATAGGCGGCCATGAAGGCGTGAATGCCCATGGCTCAGAACTCCTGTGCGCCGCCGCCCTGCTGCCACGGCTTGACCAGGTTGCCGAAGCGTGTGAAGCGGCCCTCGAAGCTCAGCTCGACCGTGCCGATCGGACCGTGGCGCTGCTTGCCGATGATGACCTCGGCCTTGCCGTGCAGCCGCTCCATGCGCTCCTGCCAGGCGGCCATCTCGTCGAGCCTGTCGTCGGAGGGTTTCTCCCGCTCGACATAGTATTCCTCGCGGAAGACGAACATCACCACGTCGGCGTCCTGCTCGATCGAGCCGGATTCGCGCAGGTCCGAGAGCTGCGGGCGCTTGTCGTCGCGGGACTCGACCTGGCGCGAGAGCTGCGAGAGCGCGATCACGGGGATGTCGAGTTCCTTGGCGATGGCCTTGAGCCCCATGGTGATCTCGGAGATCTCGTTGACGCGGTTCTCGGACCGCCCGCTGCCGCGCACCAGTTGCAGGTAGTCCACCATCAGCACGTCGAGCCCGTGGGTGCGTTTGAGCCGCCGGGCGCGGGCGGCGAGCTGGCTGATCGGCAGCGCGGGTGTGTCGTCGATGAAAAGAGGGCAGGATTCCAGCGACTTGGCGGCATCGACGAAGCGGCGGAACTCGGCCTCGGTCATGTCGCCGCGGCGGATCTGTTCGCTGGGCACCTCGGAGGCCTCGGACAGGATCCGCGTGGCGAGTTGCTCGGCGCTCATCTCGAGGCTGTAGAAGCCCACGACGCCGCCATCCACCGCGCCCTCGGTGCCGTCGTCGCGGCGGCCCTTCTTGTAGGCCTTGGCGATGTTGAAGGCGATGTTGGTGGCCAGCGAGGTCTTGCCCATCGAGGGCCGCCCGGCCAGGATCAAGAGGTCCGAGCGGTGCAGCCCGCCCAGCTTGCGGTCCATGTCGATCAGGCCGGTGGAGACGCCGGACATGCCGCCATCGCGCTTGTAGGCCTCGTTGGCCACATTAACTGCGTCGGTTATCGCCTTGAGAAAGCTTTGAAATCCGCTCTCCGTCTTGCCCTGTTCGGACAGCCGGTAAAGCGCCTGCTCGGCCTCGATGATCTGGTCCTTCGGCTCGGAGGAGACCTCGACCCGGCCGGCCTTGTCGGAGATCGACTGACCCAGCCCGATCAGCTCGCGCCGGATTGCCAGGTCATAGATCATCTGGGCATAGTCGCGCACCGCGAAGGCCGAGATCGCCGCGCCGGCGAGACGGGCGAGATAGGCCGGGCCGCCCAGCTCTTTCAGCCCCTCGTCATCGTCCATGAACGCCTTGAGCGTCACCGGCGAGGCCAGGGCGTTCTTGGCGATGCGCGCGGTGGCGATCTCGTAGATGCGGGCATGGACCGGGTCATAGAAATGCTGCGGGCCGATGATGTCGGCCACCCGGTCGTAGATCTCGTTATTGGTCAGAAGCGCGCCCAGCAATTGCTGTTCGGCCTCGATGGAATGCGGCATGGCGCCGGACTCGGCGCTCTGGTCGGTCTGCGGCTGAAACGGTGCGATTTCGTTCATGTCTCTCACGGGCTCCCCTCAGGCCCCGGAGTCTAGGCCAGGGCCGGGCGTCGGCGCAAATTGTATATCTCTGTGGATAAGCGCCCGCCCCATCATCTTGCGTCAGAGACGGGCGCGGGGTCAATATCCGGTGGGCCGACGCGCGGGTTGTTGCCGGAAGGCGTCAGCCGCGATTTATCCGCCGCGCCGCGCCTCCTGCCAGGCGCGGGGGTCTTCGAGGAAGCTCTCGACGCCCTGGAGCGTCTCGGCGTCGAAGGCCCCGGAGGCGCGCGCCTCGGCCAGCACGTCCCACCAGGTGCACAGGTGATGCAGGCTGACCCCATGATCGCCCAGCGTTTTTTCGGTTTCGGGGAAGATGCCGTAGGAGAAGATCACGGCGGTATGCGCGCAAGCGGCCCCGGTGTCGCGAATCGCGTCCACGAAGGAGAGTTTCGATCCGCCGTCGGTGGTCAGGTCCTCGACCAGGAGCACGCGGTCGCCCTCGTGCATCTCGCCCTCGATTCGGGCATTGCGGCCGTAGCCTTTCGGCTTCTTGCGGACATAGCTCATGGGCAGGGCCATGCGCTCGGCCACCAGCGCGGCGAAGGGGATGCCCGCGGTCTCGCCGCCGGCGATATTGTCGAAGGCCTCGAACCCGGCATTGCGCATCACGGTGACAGTGAGGAAATCCATGCATGTGGCGCGGATGCGGGGGAAGGAGATCAGCCTGCGACAGTCGATATAGGTCGGGCTGGGCAGGCCCGAGGCCAGGGTGAAGGGCTCGCGGGCGTTGAAATGCACCGCCTCGATCTCGAGCAGCATCCTTGCTGTCAGGCGGGCGATCTCGTTCGCAGGGGGGTAGGAGGAGGGGATCATATCGTTAACTCCGTTCCGGCAGGGGCCGGAATTTTTCAAAAATTCCGGGCCGTTTTCTTTCAAAGAAAACGGGGCGTGGTCATTGGGCGACGCGCCAGTGGACGGGGAAGCCCGGGTCGAAAACGGTGACCGGGCCGTCGCCGCTCTCGATCTTCTCGGGGAAGCGCACCGGGTCGGCCTGTTTTTCCAGCGTGAGGGTCGCCTCGTTCACCGGCAGCCCGTAGAAGGCCGGCCCGTGCCGCGCGGCGAACCCCTCCAGCCGGTCGAGCGCGCCTTCCTCCTCGAACACATGCGCGAGAAGGCTCATCGTGTTGGTCGCGGTGAAGCAGCCGGCGCAGCCGCAGCCGGTTTCCTTGGCCGCGTCCACATGCGGCGCACTGTCGGTGCCCAGAAAGAAGCGCGCGTCGCCCCCGGTGACGGCGGCGCGCAGGGCCAGGCGGTGGGTTTCGCGCTTGGCCACGGGCAGGCAGTAGTAATGCGGCCGGATTCCGCCCGCCAGGATGTGGTTGCGGTTGATGATGAGGTGATGGGTGGTGATGGTGCCGCCCATGTCGCGGTCCTGGCTTTTGACGTAGTCCACCCCGTCGGCGGTGGTGATATGCTCCATCACCACGCGCAGCCCCGGCGTGGCCCGCCGGATCGGGTCGAGCACGCGGTCGATGAACACCGCCTCGCGGTCGAAGATGTCGATCTCCGCATCTGTCACCTCGCCATGCACGCAGAGCGGCAGGCCGATCTCGGCCATTTTCTCGAGCACCGGGCGGACCTTGTCGAAATCGCGCACGCCCGAGGCCGAGTTGGTGGTGGCGCCCGCCGGGTAGAGCTTGACCGCCGTCACCAGACCCGAGGCGGCGGCGCGGGCCACGTCCTCGGGGTCGGTCTGCTCGGTCAGGTAGAGGGTCATCAGCGGCGTGAAATCGGCCCCCTCGGGCAGGGCGGCCAGGATGCGGTCGCGGTAGGCCCGGGCGTCGGCGCCGGTCACCACCGGGGGCACCAGGTTGGGCATGACGATGGCGCGGGCGAAATGGCGCGCGGTCTCGGGCAGCACCGCCTCGAGCATGGCGCCGTCGCGCAGGTGCAGATGCCAGTCGTCGGGGCGGGGGATGGTCAGGCGCTCGGTCATTGCCGGGCGATAGCATGGCGCCGGGCGGTTGCCCAGAGGCAAGGCGCCGCGCCGGCGCTCAGTCCTCGGGCGGCGCGAACAGCCCTTCCTCGGCCTGTTTCTGAAGGTCCGACAGGCGGCGGCGGAACTTGGGCGCATTCATCCGCCCGATCACATTGCGGCACAGCATCATGTTGAGCGCCGGCCGCTCCTCTGCGTCCAGCCGGCTCATCAGGTTGCGCAGGTAGGGCGGGTGGTCGCGCCGCGCGCGGTAGAGGCGGTAGAACGCCTTCTCGCTCAGCTTGCCCTCTCCGGCCAGGCTGAGCATCCGGTAGAGCAGTTTCATCTCGTCGAGATTGGTCTGCAGCGTGGCGCCCATGTTGGGCATCCGCAGCCGGGTGACGTTGGCGCGTTCGAACAGCGTGGCGTGCATCGCGTCCAGTTCCTGGCGCGGATCATAGAGGATGAAGGCGTGATCGGCCGCATCCAGCATGTCGGGGGCATAGCCATAGCGGTCGGTGAAGGAGGTGCGGCGCATCTCGGTAAAGCGGTCGTCCCATTCGGTCAGGCGCGCGTCCAGCGTGGCCTGCGGCTGCACCGCCACCACGGTGGCGCCGGGGCTGGCCACCGAGAAGGCCGCCGCCGCATAGCCGCAGGGGCCCGCGCCGTAGAACACCACGCGGTCGAACTCCTCGAAGAAGCCGTCGTCGATCAGCCGGTCGAAAAAGCCGTAGATCAGCGGATCGCGGAACCAGGTGTCGCCGTCCGAGACGAGGCAGAGATGCGACCAGCCCTGCGCCTTGACCATCTCGAAGCCGAAGGGGGTGGCGGTGCGCGACAGGGCGCGGATGCCCTGCACGGTCTCGAACGTGACCAGCAGCGTGGGCTTCTCGTTGATGAAGGTGGCGAAATGCCGGTTGCCCAGGGCCTGGAACCACCCGTTCTGCGTGGCGATCTCTTCCAGCCGGGCGCGCCACTCGTCGGGCTCCAGACTGCTCAGCGACTGGTCTATGCTCTGGGCTGTATCCTGCATCGCACTCGTCCTCGAAATCCCGGCCGCTTTGACGGGCCGGTTACAGTGTTGAGTCCTAGTCCGGGATTATGGCGGAATTGGGAAAATGTCGTGGTGCTTCCATGCTACCCGCTGGGCGGTTTTGCGTCCCGGCGTCGCCCGCGCAGGGCGGCGCGGGTGAGCTGGCGCGCGGTGGCGGCGCTGACGGGGCGCGAGGGCGGCGTCATCAGCAACCGTGCGAAGAGCGCGCGGAAGGGTTCCTGTTCGAGCAGTTCGGCAAAGCGGGCGTGGCGCCAGTCCACGGCCTCGGCGTGCAGGCGGGCCAGTTCGGGGTCGGCCAGCAACTCCTGGCGCAGCGGCGCGCTCAGCGGGCGCATCCGCTGGATCGAGCGGTCCTCGGCCTGGTTGAAATTGCGCTCGACCCAGTAATCCACGTCCAGCATGTGATCGGAATGCACCGCGCGGCCCCGGTCGGCCTTGAGCACGAAACTCTGCATCGACCCCAGGGCATAGTGGTTGAGCTGCACCAGCCCGTAATTCGAGCGCCCGTAATTCGAGAAGATGCGCTGGGTCATGAACTGCTCGGGCAAAGCGCGCCCCTCGCCGTCGAACCAGCGCGCCTGCGCCAGCCTCTCGCGCACGGGCGCCCGGGGCCGGTGCACGCCCAGTTTGCGGTAGATACCGTCATTGCGGTAGAGCGTCTTGAACATCGAGGCCCGCCAAGGCCAGTAGAGCACCTCCGGCGCGCAGCGGGTGAAGCCCTCGGTCACGGGGATGTCGTCATACTCCACCTTGTCGTCATTTCCGAAAAGTCGCCAGGTCAGGGTGATGGCGGTCGCCTCGGGCAGGGCGGCCAGCAGGTCGGGCAGGGTGCCGTCTCCGGCATGGATGTTGACGAACTCGTCCACGTCGAGCGGCAGGATCCAGTCGGCGCGGCGGGTCAGTTCCATGCCGTCGGCACGTTTGAGCGCGGTGAACTGGATGCCGCCCCGGTCATGCGGCCCGTCGTTGCGCACATGCTTGACCCAGCCCAGCTTGTCGAGCCGGTCGAGCATGGCATCGGTGCCGTCCTGGCAATCGTTCGAGAACACCAGGATATCGGTGAAGCCCACGGCGCGGTGGTGGGCCAGCCATTCCAGAAGGAAGGCCCCCTCGTTGCGGACGCAGAGAACCGCGAGTAATTTCAGCGGTTTATCTCCCATAGTTAAAGCGATACATCAACTTTCGAGATCCAGCGCCAGCGCATAGGCCGCGCGCTCGGTCTCGGTCAGCTTGACCTTGAGCGCCTGCTGATACAGCTCCTCGAACTCGGGTATGGCGTGCAACTCGCGCGCCTTGGCGCGGTGCCAGTCCAGGCCGCCCTGGTGCAACGCGCCCAGCCGCGCGTCGGCCAGCAGCCGGTCGTATTCCGCCCGCACGCGCGGCAGGTTCCGCTTGATCGTGATGTCGCGGTAATCCGACCAGTCCATGCGGATCCAGTAGTTCAGCCCGATCGAGCGGTCCACATGCAGCGCGCGCCCGCGCTGGCGCTTGATGAGGAAACTCTCGGCGCTGCGCAGGGCATAGTGGTTGAGTTGCAGCAGGTCGTAGCCGATGGATTTCTTGGAATTGCGCCAGCCGTTGTCGGCGGCCTCCTTGGTCATGTCCCGGCCCGAGCCGTTGACCCATTTCACCTTGTCGCGGAACGCCTCGGACAGCTTGTTGGGCCGGTGGCAGGAGATCTTCTCGTAGGCGCCGATATTGCGGAACATGGTCTTGAAGCCCCAGGCGGTGTGCGGCTTGGGACAGAACTTGGGCGCGCAGGTCTCGAACTGGTCGATCACCAGCCGGTCCTCCAGCCGGGTGACGCCGTTATGGCCAAAGAGCCGCCAGGTCATCGCCACGTTGGTGGCATCCGGCACGCGTTCGAAGAAATCGGGTAGCGTGCCGTTGCCGCAACGCACGTTCATGAACTCGTCCACGTCGATATGGATGATCCATTCCGCGTTGCGGATCACCGGCTCCTTCAGCGACTGGTTCAGGGCGTATTGCTGGGGCGAGTTGCCCTTCCAGTCGTCGTTGTTGCGGTGCTGGAGCACGCCCAGCTCTTGCAGCCGGTCGAGAATCTCGGAGGTGCCGTCCTCGCACCCATTGGTGTAGATCAGGAAATTGTCCACGCCGATGGCGCGGTGATAGGCGACCCATTCCAGGATGTAAGGCGCCTCGTTCTTCATGCAGCCGACGATGACATTGCCCGAATTGCCCTCGGGCAGGTCGCGCGGGGGGGCGGGGGTATAGGCGGCGGCCAGTTCTTCCTCGTTCACCGCGCCCAGGCGATTATGCGGCGCAAAGGGCGAGGTGCGCAAATCCTCGAACTTCTCCACCGCCAGCGGCGGCAGCAGCGCGCGCCCGGTCTCGCTCAGCACCTGCTGGCGGTCGGGGGCTTTGGCCTTGGCGGGACGGGCCACCTCGATCTTGCGGGGCGCCTCCGGCGTGGGTGTGGGCGCGGGTCGGGTGTCGGGGGAAGCCTCGCCGTTCACGGGCGCGGCGGCGGCCGGAGCGGGTTGTGCAGCCAGCGCCGCGAGATCGGCCTTCTTGGCCTTGCGCTCGGCCCGCGTGGCCTTGTCGATGCGGAACATGAAGGCCAGCAGGTATTGCGAGGCGCGGAAACCGCGCTCGGGGTCGGCCTCGGCCCAGAGCTTGCGCTTGCGGTCCTTGCGGAAGGTCGCGGCGGTCAGCGCGGGGTGCGCCTTGACCAGCGCGCGGTTGTCCTCGGCGAAGCGGTCGGCGATGGGAGAGAGCGCGCCGGGCGCGATCGGCACGCCGCCGATCTCCATTTCGGACAGGAAGCTGCGCCAGAGTTGACGCGGCAGGATCTTCTCGTGCCGGGACAGCAGGTGCAGCACCAGCGCGTTGAACTGCCGTCCGCGCGCCAGCCAGGCGGCGGAGGGCTGGGCCGGGGCCGTGCCGGGCACGGCCTCGGGCAGGGGGCCGGACAGGTCGAAGGCGGCGCGCAGCGCGTCCATCACCTGCGGGCCGGCGAATGTCGCCTCATCATGCGGGCAGAGCGTGACCGAGCCCGTGCCGAACACGCCCTCCCAATGCGCGACCAGCCGGGTGTAATCCAGCCAGAAGGGCGGCGCCTGGGTCTCCTCGAACTGGCCGGCGGCGGGGTCGGGCGCGGGCATCCCGGCCAGGCAGGCGTCCCACCAGTCCGGCGCCTGCGCCAGCGCCAACTCGCGCTCGAGCGTGCTGCCGCGCCCCTCCATGACCTGCGTGGCGTAGTGCCGGGCCAGCACGCGCGCCTGGCCGTCCACATGGGCCAGCACGCGGATGTCGTCCGAGAGCGGCGCGAGCATCCCGCGCAGCCGCTCCAGTTCGGAGACCCGCCACAGCGTGCAGAGCTGCGCCGCCGACAGGATCAGCAGGTCGGGCCGCGCCTCGGCCACCTCGGCGGCCAGTCCCGCCATCACCTCGTCGCGCAGCGCGGCCTGCTTCTCGGGCGCGATATGGCCCCGGTTGAAGCGCAGCGGGTCGATATGGTCGGGATCGGTCGCCGCCATGTAAAGCCGCGTGTGATTCCGGTTGCCGGGGCTCTTGGGATACAGCACCCCCTGCGCCGCCAGGTCGGCGCGCCGGTCGGCCAGCAGCCGTTGCAGCCGGTCGGCGCCGGTCTGTTCCACGCCGATATGCAGGATGATGCGCATCACACGGTCTCGCTTTCGTTGCGGATGGGGTTGGCATTGCTGCGCCCCCACCAGGGCAGCTCGCGGCCGAGAAAGGCGCCGATCTTGCCGGGGGCCTCGGGGTCGGCGGTGTCGTATTCCAGGAAATCGTGCGCGCCGTCGAAGAACTGGCGCAGCGCGGCGTGGTGTCCCTCGATCCACTGTTCGCGCTGTTTGCTGGTCTCGCCATAGCCGGGCGGCAGGCCGGGCACGGCGCTTTTGGGCAGGCGCGCGGTGCCCAGGTCGGACCAGGCCAGCATCGACTGGCTCATCTCGAAAGGCGCGCGGCGCGAGGCGAGGAACCTGACGCCGGGGTTGCGCGCCCGGATCGCCAGGATCAGCGCGAAATCCATCTGCGGCCAGAGCGAACGACCGGCGCGCAGCACGCTCATCTCCGAGATCGCAGTGAACGGGCCGAGCCGTGCGCCCGGGTCGCCGGTCTCGTAAAGTCCCTGGTAGAGCAAGTCGCCCACATAGGCGCGGTGCAGGCTCTCGTCGTCGGTCTGGCTGACGCGGATGCGGTGATCGGCCACCGAGAACCCGGCCCGGCGCAAGGCGCGGGCCAGCGTGGTGGTGCCGGATTTCGGCAGGCCGAGATTGACGACTTCGAGCGTCATGGGGCCAGCCCCAGCTCGGCCAGCATCGCCTCTTCCTGCGGCGGCAGGGTAGAGGCGGCGCGCAGCTGCGCCTGCATGGCCCGGTAGTCGGGCTGCGCCAGCAGCGCGTCGCGCCGGGCCTCGTGCGCGGCCACGCAGGCGGCGTGCAGGCGGCCGATCTGGGGGTCGGATTTCAGCTCTTTCAGCGCCGCGTTCAGCGCCGGCAGATAGCGATGGATCGAGCGGTCCTGCCAGGCCGGGTCGTTGCGTTCGCGCCAATAGCTGTCGTCGAAGGCGCGGTTCTCGCGGTTGACGTCGCCGCGGTCGTTCTTGACCAGGTAGCTGTCGAGCGAGCGCAGCGCGTAGTGGTTGAGCGTGGCGAAGTCGCGCGCGCCCCGCGCCGGGAAGCGCCGGATGCGGCGCGGATTGGCGGCCACGAGAAACTTGTGCTGGACCGGGCGCCCCGAGGCATCGGTCCAGGCGGGGCGCTTCTTGGGCGGCAGTTTCGCCTTGAAGAAGGGCCGGTGCGCACCGAAATACTGGAGCGGAAAATCCCGCCGCATCAGCGACTTGACCTCGACCGCCTGTTCGCCGCACCACAGGTCGGGATTGTGGCTGCGGGTGAATTGCGCGATCACCGGGCGGTCTTCGAACCGGTCTATCCCGTCATTGGCGAAGAACTGGAAGTTGACCGAGATCGCCTGCGGGTCGCCGCAGGCCTCGATCAGGGCCGGGATGGTGTGATCTCCCACATGGATGTTGAGGAACTCGTCCACATCGGCGATCCAGACCCACTCCGCCTGGGTCACCAGCGCGTGGTCCTTGGCAGCCTTGAGCGCCTCCATCTGGTAGTTGCGCCCCTGCGCGGGGTTCGGAAGATGCGTGACCAGCCCGCGCGCCGCCAGCGCATCGAGCAGCGTGTCGGTCCCGTCGGTGCAGTCGTTGGAATAGAACAGGTGATCGCTCACCCCGATCAAACGGTTGAAGGCGATCCATTCCAGCAGGAAGGGCCCTTCGTTCTTCACGCATGTGACCGCGGTTATCCGCATGGTTGACCGCCCGGGCCCCGGGCCTCGCCGCTCTGCATCGTGCTGTCCGCCTCCGGTCGCGGAGTGTGCCCGCGACCCCTTTATTGTTTCCTAAAGAATGACAGTTTGCCGGGGAAGCGTCAACATTTCGGCCCTCGGGTCGGGCGCGCGGTCAGATGTCGTCTTGACGCGGGGGCCGAGCGCGTGACTTTCTGTGTCCCATGCGAGACGATCCGGTGAGCCTCCCCGCAAGCATCGACGCCACCCAGGCCCTGCTGGCCGGCCAGGACTATGTCTGTGGTCGCGCGTTGGCGACGGTGGCGTTCTTGGCCCTGAAACTGGGCCGGCCGCTGTTTCTCGAGGGCGAGGCCGGCACCGGCAAGACCGAGATCGCCAAGGCCTTGGCCGCCGGGCTGAACCGGCGGCTGATCCGGCTGCAATGCTACGAGGGGCTGGACGCGGGGTCGGCGGTCTATGAATGGAACTTTCCCGCCCAGATGATCGCTATCCGCACCGCCGAGGCGCAAGGCGACGCGGACCGCGACATCCTGCAACGCGAGCTGTTCGGGCCGGACTACCTGATCGAGCGGCCCTTGTTGCAGGCGATGCGCCCCGACGAGCGTGGCGCCCCGGTGCTGCTGATCGACGAGCTGGACCGCACCGACGAGCCCTTCGAGGCCTTCCTGTTGGAGGCGCTGTCGGATTTCCAGGTCACGATCCCCGAGCTGGGCACGATCCGCGGGCCCGAGCCGCCCATCGTGATCCTGACCTCGAACCGCACGCGCGAGGTGCATGACGCGCTCAAGCGGCGCTGCCTCTATCACTGGGTCGATTGCCCGGATTTCGACCGCGAGATCGAGATCCTCGCCGCCCGCGCGCCGGAGGCCTCCGAGACCCTCTCGCGCGAGATCGTGGCCTTCGTCCAGAAGCTGCGCACCGAGGACCTGTTCAAGAAACCCGGCGTGGCCGAGACCATCGACTGGGCGAAATGCCTGCTGGCGCTCGACGTGATCGACCTCAGCCCCGAGGTGATCGCCGACACGCTGGGCGCGATCCTGAAATACCAGGACGACATCGCCCGGCTTCAGGGCTCGGAGGCGAAACGCCTGCTCGACGAGGCGCGCGCGGGGCTCGAGCCGGCCTGATGCTTCCTCTTGCGAGAAATACTTCGGGGGTGTGGGGGCAGAGCCCCCACGAGGTTTAGTTGGAAGGCCTCCCCCTCGACATCCCCGACCGCCCCAAGCTGGTCCACAACATCACCCATTTCGCCCGCGCCCTACGCCGCGCCCTACGCCGCGCCGGGCTGCCCATCGGACCGGGCCGGGTGGCCGATGCGATCCGCGCGGTGGCGGTGGCGGGCTTCACCGAGAAGCGGGATTTCTACTGGACGCTGCACGCCTGTTTCGTCTCGCGCCCCGAGCACCGGCTGGTCTTTTCCCAGGTGTTCCGCCTCTACTGGCGCGACCCGCGCTACATGGAGCACATGATGGCGATGATGCTGCCCGCCATCCGCGGCGTGCAGGAGGATCGCACCGCACAATCGGCAGAGAAACGCGCGGCCGAGGCGCTGCTGGACGGGGCAGGGGCCGAGCGTCCCGAAGAGGGCCGGGACGGGACCGATGAGGGGATCGAGATCGAGGTGGACTCGACGGTGACCATGTCCGCCGAGGAACGCCTGCGCAGCCTCGATTTCGAGCAGATGAGCACGCAGGAGATGGCCCGCGCCAAGCGGATGCTCGAGCGGCTGGCACTGCCGGTGACGCCGATCCCTTCGCGCCGCGCCGAGGCCAGCGCGCTGGGCCGGCGCATCGACCGCCGCCGCACTTTGCGCGCGGCGCAACGCCAGGGGGGCGAGCTGCGCGACATCGCCTGGGCCAGGCCGAAACCGCGCTGGCCCAACCTTGTGGTGCTTTGCGACATTTCCGGCTCGATGAGCCAATACAGCCGGGTCATCCTGCATTTCCTCCATACCGTCTCGAATGCCAAGGGGCAGGGCTGGGCCCGGGTGCACGCCTTCACCTTCGGCACGCGGCTGACCAACATCACCCGGCATCTGGCGCAGCGCGACGTGGACGCGGCGCTGGCCGCTGCCGGGGCGCAGGCGCAGGACTGGGAGGGGGGGCACGCGGATCGGCGACTGCCTGCACGCCTTCAACCGCGACTGGTCGCGCCGGGTGATGGGGCAGGGGGCGGTGGTGCTGCTCATCACCGACGGGCTGGACCGCGACGACCCCGACCGGCTGGCCCACGAGATGGAGCGGCTGCATCTTTCGGCACGCCGGTTGATCTGGCTCAACCCGCTCCTGCGCTGGGACGGGTTCGCGCCCCGCGCGCAGGGCATCCGCGCGATGCTGCCCCATGTGGACAGTTTTCGCGCGGGCCATTCCATCGCCGCGATCGAGGATCTGGCCCTGGCGATTTCGCAGCCTTCGGATACGGGCGAAAAGGTCCGGCTGATGGCGGCGCTGTCCGGCTGAGGCCGGCCCAGGAGTTTTCGAAAACTCCTGGACCAAAATTCTTCGAAGAATTTTGCCCCGTCGGCCCGTGCCGGGCGGCGGGGCAGCGGCTCACATCTGCGCCGCGTTGCACTCCCGCGCCATCTCGATGGCCTTCTTCGTGCCGGTCAGGTCGACCACCACGGCATAGGGCTGCTCGGGAAAGATCACCATCTCGTATTGCTGGGCGATGTCGGTGACGAATTGCGGATCGTCCGAAAGCACGTAGCCGCCCGAATACCCCTTGGTGATGTTGCCGCGCATCCCGGTGGCCTCGCCCAGATAGAGATTCTCGCCCAGCAGGATGGCGACGGCCCCGGTCTCGCCGCGCTTGAAATCGGTTTCGGCCAGGGTGAACAGGCCCACATAGCCCACGGCGCGATCCTCGGTCAGGCCCATCTGGACCACGTTGCCGGCCGGGTCCATCTGTTCGATCAAGCAGGAGGTCTTCTCTGCATCGGCAAAGACCTTCCAGCCCTCGACCTCGCCGAAAAGGGTGAAGGGTTCGGCCTGGGCGGTCAGCGGCAGGGTCAGCAGGGCGGCGGCAAGCGGGCCGGTAATCCGGCGTGCAAACGGGATATTCATGGCGGAGTATTCCTTGCGAAAAAAATCTACGGCCCCTGCGGCCGCGATGCGGAGTTTAGGCGCCGCGCGCGCCCCGTCCAGCGAGTCGTGAACTTGATCTGAATCATTCCGGCAGGCGAATGTGAGTCGTATTCTGGCCTTAGAATGTGAACCAGCCGGAGGGGGAGTGTCATGCCACTCAACTGGAAAACCGGGGGGCTGCTGCTGGGGCTGGTGTTCTTTGCCGCCGTGCTGCTGGTCAAACCGATCGGCGTCTCAACGCAGTTCGTCATCCTCGACGCGATCATCGGAGACGCGGTCAATCCCGGCCTGATCACCGAGACCGAGGAGGGATACACCTCCACCAATGCCTATCTCGCCAAGTCGGGCGGGAAATACGCCGGCAACGCCGCCAACCCGCTGAATTACAGCTTCGTCTTCGTGCTGGCCATGGCCGCCGGCGGGTTCCTGTCGGCGATGACGCGCGGCGGCATCCCGAAGCCGGATCGCCGCGTCCCGGCGCTCTGGCGCGCCAATTTCGGCGACAGCCCTTTGAGGCGCCACGCCGCCGCCTTCCTGGGCGGGTTCATCGTCCTCTACGGCGCGCGTCTCGCGGGGGGCTGCACCTCGGGGCACATGATGTCGGGAATGATGCAGACCGCCGTGTCGGGCTACATCTTCGCGCTGGGTGCCTTCGGGGCGGCGGTCCCGGTGGCCTTGATGCTGTATCGCAAGGAGGGCTGAGCCATGACCACCATTCTTCTCGCCATCGTCATCGGCATGGCCTTCGGCGCCGTGCTGGACCGGATCGGTGCCTCGGACCCCTCGATCATCGGGTGGATGCTCAGCCTCAAGGCGCTGGGCCTGGCCAAGACCATCCTGCTGGCCATCGGCGTGGGCTCGGTGCTGATGTTCGCGGGCCAGATGATCGGCCTCGTGGATGTGGGGCACATGTCGGTCAAGGCGGCCTATATCGGCGTCTTCATCGGCGGCGTGATGCTGGGCGCGGGCTGGGCGCTGGCCGGGTTCTGCCCGGGCACCGGCGTGGTCGCCGCCGCCTCGGGGCGCCATGACGCGCTGTTCTTCATCGCCGGCGGGCTCTTGGGCGCGGCCGCCTACATGGTGACGTACCCGGCCTGGGTGGCCTCGGGGCTGCTGGAGAACATCGCCGGCGGCAAGACCACCCTGGGCATGGTCCCCGGCGCCGACTACCCGGGCCTGACCGGGCTGCCGGGCGATCTGCTGGGCATCGTGCTGGGGCTGGGCTTCGTCGCCGTGGCCTTCGCGCTGCCCGAGCGGCTGCTGGGCGCGCCGCAGGGGCAGCGGCATCCGGCCGAATAGGGACGGGGGCCAAGCCCCTGGGGCGGGGGGTACCACTCGTCCCCGTCTGCGCGGTCCGGGGCCTTCGTGTTCCCCCCCGGGCCGCGTTTTCGCCTGCGCAGCGGACCGCAGGCGTCCCGGCTTGACGCCGTGGGCGCCGGGCTCAATTCTGGGGCAAACCCCGAGGAGTGTGCCCCAATGACCCAGGCGCCGTTCGACGCCATTCCCGAGACCGCGCTCGACTGGCACCGCGCCGGTGCAGGCACCATCTGGCCACGGTGGTCGAGACCTGGGGCAGCGCGCCGCGCCGGGTTGGGGCGCAGCTGGCCATCGCGGGCGACGGGCGCATCGCGGGCTCGGTCTCGGGCGGCTGCGTCGAGGGGGCGGTGATCGTCGAGGCGCTGGAGGCGCTGGAGACGGGCGAGCACCGGCTGCTGGAATTCGGGGTGAGCGATGCCGACGCCTTCGCCGTGGGCCTGGCCTGCGGCGGCACCATACGGGTGCTGGTCGAGCCGGTGGGCGCGGCGATCCCCGAGGACCTGCTGGCCGAGCTCGTGGCGGCACGCGCAAAACGGCAGGCGGTGGCCTACGAGCTGCGGCTGAGCGACGGGACGCGGCGGCTGCTGCACGGGGCCTACCCGGAGCGGATGCGTATGGACCGGTCGGGCTTCGAGGAGGAGGGCGAACTCTTCGTCGCCGTGCACAACCCGCCGCTGCGGCTAGCGGTGGTGGGGGCGGTGCATATCGCGCAGGCCCTGGTGCCCATGGCGCGGATCGCGGGCTATGACCCGGTGCTGATCGACCCGCGCCCCGCCTTCGCCGCGCCCGACCGCTTTCCCGGCGAGACGGTGCTGGACGACTGGCCCGACGCGGCGCTGGAGGGGCTGGAGCTGGACGGGCGCACGGCGCTGGTGCTGCTGACCCACGACCCCAAGCTGGACGACCCTGCGTTGCACGCGGCGCTGGCGGGCGAGGTGTTCTATATCGGCGCGCTGGGCTCGACCCGGACCCATGCCAAGCGGGTGGACCGGCTGCGCGCGGCGGGCTTCACCGAGGCGCAGATCGGGCGCATTCACGGACCCGTCGGCCTCGACATCGGCGCAGCGGGGCCGGCCGAGATCGCGGTGGCGATCCTGGCCGAGATGAACGCCGTGCTGCGCGGGAAACGGGCGTGAGATTCGGACCGGTCGCGCTGGCAGAGGCCGAGGGCGCGATCCTGGCCCATTCGGTCGGTCTGGCCAGCGGCAAGCTGCGCAAGGGCATGACGCTGGACGGGGAGGCCATCGCCCGGCTGGGCGCCGAGGGGCACGAGAGCGTGATCGTGGCCCGGCTCGAGCCTGGCGACCTGCACGAGAACGACGCCGCCGAGGCGCTGCCGCGCGCGCTGGTGCCCGATCCGGCGGCGGTGGGCCTGCGCCTGACCGCGCCGTTTACCGGCCGGGTCAACGTGATCGCCGAGGGGCCGGGGCTGGTGCGGCTCGACGTGGCGGCGGTGGAAGCGTTCAACCGGGTGAACCCGATGATCACCGTGGCCACGGTGCCGCCCTTCCAGCAGATGGGCGCGGGCGGCATGGTGGCCACGATCAAGGTGATCTCCTACGCCGTGCCCGAAGCGGATGTGATGCGCGCCGCGCGGGCCGGGGCGGGGGCGATCGGCTTCGCCCGGCCGACCCTCGCCGATGTGGGGCTGGTGGTGACACGCATCCCGGGCGGTCCAAAGGACGACAAGGCGATCGCGGCCATTGCCGGGCGGGTGGAGGCGCTGGGCGGCGCCCTTGTCGAGACGCGGACCGTCGCCCATGAGCGGGACGCCCTGTCGGGCGCGTTGGGCGAGGTGGCGGGCGAGGCGGTGCTGATCCTCACCGGCTCGGCCACCTCGGACCCGCAGGACGTGGCGCCCGCCGCCCTGCGCGCCGCCGGCGGACGGGTCGAGCGGTTCGGGATGCCGGTCGATCCGGGCAACCTGCTGTTTCTGGGCGATCTGGACGGGCGTCCGGTGATCGGCCTGCCGGGCTGCGCCCGCTCGCCCGCGCTCAACGGGGCCGACTGGGTTCTGGGACGCGTGCTCTGCGGGCTGCCAGTTCGCGCCGAGGACATCGCGGGCATGGGCGTGGGCGGGCTGCTCAAGGAGATTCCCACACGACCACAGCCGCGCGCCGGGCGCACTGCCCGCTGAGGCCCGCTCACGGGCGGCGTGAGCGGACGAGATTCCGGGTTCTCAAGCCCGCTCCGACCTGCTTAACTCCACGGCAAGGGAGAAAAAACCAACCGGGAGGAAATGAATGGCACAGGTCAAGATGACCGTGAACGGCAAGCCTGCGTCGGGCGAGGTCGAGGGGCGGACGCTGCTCTCCACGTTCCTGCGCGACGGGCTGGGGCTGACCGGCACCCATGTGGGTTGCGACACCGGCCAATGCGGCGCCTGCGTGGTGCATGTGGACGGTGTGGCGGTGAAGTCCTGCAACATGCTGGCCGCCGAGGCCGAGGGTGCGAGCGTGGACACGATCGAGGGCCAGGCCGGTGCCGACGGGTCGCTCAACGTGATCCAGCAGGCGTTCCAGGACCATCACGGGCTGCATGCGGCTTCTGCACGCCGGGCATGGTGATGAGCGCCGCCGCGCTGCTCAAGGAGAACCCCAAGCCCAGCGAAGACGAGGTGCGCAGCTATCTCAGCGGCAACCTGTGCCGCTGCACCGGGTATCACAACATCGTCAAGGCGATCATGGCCGCATCGGGCCAGGACGTGGAGACCATCGCCGCAGAATGACGGCCGCCCGCGCGCTCGTCAGGCCCGGTGCGGGCCTTTCTCGCGAGGAAGCCCGTGAGGGTTGAGGAGCGGCTGCGGGACATCAGGGAGGAGACAAGGACATGCCGAAAGACCATGGTATCGGCGCCAGCCCGAAGCGGCGCGAGGACGTGCGGTTCCTGACCGGGGCCGGGAATTACACCGACGACATCAACCTGCGGGGCCAGGCCCATGTGCATTTCCTGCGCTCGGACGTGGCCCATGCGCGGATCACAGGGCTCGACACCAGCGCGGCGGAGGCGATGCCCGGGGTGGTCGCATCTTCACCGGCAGGGATTTCGAGGGCGTGGGCGGCATGCCCTGCGGCTGGCAGGTGACGGACCGGCACGGGCAGCCGATGCAGGAGCCGCCGCACCCGATCCTGGTCCAGGGCAAGGTGCGTCACGTGGGCGATCCGATCTGCGCCGTGGTGGCCGACACGCTGGAACAGGCGCGCGACGCGGCCGAGGCGATCGATCTTGATATCGAAGAACTGCCCGCCGTTGTCGACATGAAGGCGGCGCTGGCCGAGGGATCGACCAAGGTACATGACGATCTGACCGGCAACCTGTGTTACGACTGGGGCTATGTCGAGGAAAACAAGGATGCGGTGACGCAGGCGTTCAAGGATGCTGCCCATGTCACCACGCTGGAACTGGTGAACAACCGGCTTTTCGCCAATCCGATGGAGCCGCGCGTGGCGATTGGCGAATACGACCGCGCATCGGGCGATCACACATTATATACCACGTCGCAGAACCCGCATGTGATCC
>DOIS01000092.1:3475-3653 GCA_003511785.1 Paracoccaceae bacterium | reverse complement strand
CAATTTTTTCGCGAAAAAATTGACAAGAGTTTCGCCGAAACTCTGTCCCGCGCCGGGCGTCGGGCGCTACGGCTTGCGGTGCGCCGCGCGGGGCGGTAAACGCGCCCCTGACATATCCAAGGGGGTCTCATGTCGATTGACCAGAACACCGCCGCGAAGGTGGCCAAACTGGCCCGGA
>DOIS01000092.1:2534-3147 GCA_003511785.1 Paracoccaceae bacterium | reverse complement strand
TGGCCCGGATCAAGGTCGAGGACGACGCGCTGCCGGCGCTGGCCGAGGAGTTCAACACCATCCTGGGCTTCATCGAGCAGCTGGGCGAGGTCGATGTCGAGGGGGTCGAGCCGATGGTCTCGGTCACGCCGATGCGGCTCAAGCGCCGCGACGACCGGGTGACCGACGGCAACCAGCAGGACAAGGTTCTGGCCAATGCCCCCGATGCGCGCGAGGGCTTCTTCGCCGTGCCCAAGGTGGTGGAGTGAGACCATGAGCGAATTGACAAAGCTGACCCTGGCCCAGGCCCGCGATGCGCTGCGCAAGGGCGAGACCACGAGCCGCGAGCTGACCGAGGCCTGCCTTTCGGAGATCGAGGGCGCGGGCGCGCTCAACGCCTTCGTCCACAAGACCCCCGAGATCGCGATGGAGCGCGCGCGCCGCGCCGATGACCGCCTGGCCGGGGGCGATGCGCCGTCGATGTGCGGGCTGCCCATCGGCATCAAGGACCTGTTCTGCACGCGCGGCGTCGCGTCCCAGGCTGCCAGCCGCATCCTCGACGGGTTCAAGCCGGAATACGAATCCACCGTCAGCCAGCAATTGGCCGACGCCGGCGCGGTGATGCTGGGCAAGC
>DOIS01000092.1:0-2224 GCA_003511785.1 Paracoccaceae bacterium | reverse complement strand
GCGCGGTGATGCTGGGCAAGCTCAACATGGACGAGTTCGCCATGGGGAGCAGCAACGAGACCTCGACCTATGGCAATGCCGTCAACCCCTGGAAGGTGGACGACCGGCAATTGACACCCGGCGGCTCCTCGGGCGGGTCCGCCGCCGCCGTGGCGGCCGATCTGTGCCTCGCCGCCACCGGCACCGATACCGGCGGCTCGATCCGCCAGCCCGCGGCGTTTACCGGAATCACCGGGATCAAGCCCACCTACGGGCGCTGCTCGCGCTGGGGCATCGTGGCCTTCGCCTCGTCGCTCGACCAGGCCGGACCGATGACCCGCGACGTGCGCGACGCGGCGATCATGCTCCAGGCCATGTGCGGCCACGACCCGAAGGACAGCACCTCCGCCGACCTGCCCGTGCCGGATTTCGAGGCCATGCTGACCGGCGACATCAAGGGCAAGGTGATCGGTATCCCCAAGGAATACCACATGGAGGGGATGCCCGAGGAGATCGAACGGCTCTGGAGCCAGGGCGCCGAGATGCTGCGCGACGCGGGCGCCGAGATCCGCGACATCACCCTGCCGCATACGAAATACGCCCTGCCCGCCTATTACGTGATCGCGCCGGCCGAGGCGTCCTCGAACCTCGCGCGCTATGACGGGGTGCGCTATGGACGCCGGGCGACGCTGGCCCAGGGCGACGGCATCACCGAGATGTACGAGAAGACCCGCGCCGAGGGGTTCGGGCATGAGGTGCAGCGCCGGGTGATGGTGGGCACCTACGTGCTGTCGGCCGGGTTCTACGACGCCTATTACAACCGCGCGCGCAAGGTCCGCACCCTCATCAAGCGCGATTTCGAAGCGGCCTTCGAGGCGGGCGTGGACGCGATCCTGACGCCGGCCACGCCGTCCTCGGCCTTCGGGCTGGGCGAGATGGCCGAGGCCGACCCGGTGCAGATGTATCTCAACGACGTGTTCACCGTGACCGTGAACCTGGCCGGGCTGCCGGGTATTGCCGTGCCCGCCGGGCTGGACAAGCAGGGTCTGCCGCTGGGGCTGCAACTGATCGGGCGGCCCTGGGAAGAGGGCGATCTGCTGAACACCGCCTATGCGCTGGAGCGCGCGGCGGGCTTTGTTTCCAAGCCCGCGAAATGGTGGTAGAATGCAGGCTCCGAGCAGAGCTGACAAGAGACCGCGTGCCATGCGCCTGATCTATCCGATTCTCGCCCTGGGGCTTCTCGCCGCCTGTGCCCCGCAAGTGCCCGACAGCGGCCGGGGCGTGGGCTTCGACGACCCCGCGAGCCTGCGCGCCGAGCGGGATGCGGCGTTGACCACCGGCACGCCGCTGGCGCCGCCCGCCGCGATCTCGTCCGAGCCGCTCGACGCCACAGCCCAGGGCGGCGCCCCGGGCGAACTGCCGCCCGGGGGCTCGATCCTCGAGCCGCCACCGGGCACCTCACCGGGCGACGAGGATGCCGCCATCGCCGCCGAGGCTGCCGCCGCGCTGGCCGCCGCCAATTCCGGCGAGGTGCCGCTTCAGGCGAGCCCGTCGAACCCCGCCCCGGCGGC
Organism: Paracoccaceae bacterium; assembly: GCA_003511785.1. Classification (GTDB taxonomy): domain Bacteria; phylum Pseudomonadota; class Alphaproteobacteria; order Rhodobacterales; family Rhodobacteraceae; genus UBA7951. The sequence continues at coordinate 674 of DOIS01000092.1, read as the reverse complement.
GGTGAACAGCTTCGGCATCTCGAACGAGAACGATTTCTCGGCGGTCTCCGAGCGCCGCTCGATCGAAAGCGATGCCGAGCGCATCGCGCGCATCCGGCAGGTGCGGACCGAGGTCGCCCCCACCGCGCTGCCGCCGCGCCCGGAGGACGCCTCGCCCAATATCGTGAATTACGCGCTGTCCACCAGCCACCCCAAGGGCACGCGGGTGCATAGCCGGTCGGGCATCAACCTGGTCGCGCGGGCGCAGCGCAACTGCGCCAAGTATGCCTCGCCCGACCAGGCGCAGATCGCCTTTCTGGAACGCGGCGGACCCGACCGCGACCGGCTCGGGCTGGACCCGGACGGGGACGGCTATGCCTGCGCCTGGGACCCGGCGCCGTTCCGCCGGGCGGTTCGGCACTGAGCCTGCCCCCCTGGCATCCCTCGCCCAATTTCGGGCCGCGCCGGGACGGGCTGCGGCCCGCTCTGATCGTGATCCACTATACCGCGATGGACAGCGCCCGGGCCGCGCTGGACCGGCTCTGCGACCCGGGGGCGCAGGTCTCGGCGCATTACCTGGTCGGGGCGGATGGCGCGGTCTGCCAGATGGTCGAGGAGGCGGCGCGCGCCTGGCACGCGGGCGCGGGCGAATGGGCGGGGAAGGGCGACATCAATTCGCGCTCGATCGGGATCGA
>DOIS01000337.1 GCA_003511785.1 Paracoccaceae bacterium | reverse complement strand
GTCCCCTTGGTGCTGCTCCTGTCGGTGGTGCTGATGGTGCCGGTGGCCTCGGCCATCACCACGATGTTCCTGGACCGGGTGGCACAGGCGGTCGAGGACCGGCACTACCCCGCCCTGCCCCCGGCCCAGGATGTCCCCTTCGCCGACGAGTTGCGCGACACGGTGAGCTTCCTGGGCGTGCTGATCGGGGCCAACATCCTGGCGCTGGTGCTCTATTTCACGCCGCTGGCGCCCTTCGTGTTCTGGGGGCTGAACGGATTCCTGCTGGGCCGGGAATACATCACCCTCGCCGCGACGCGCCGGATCGGGCGCGAGGGCGCCCGCGCGCTGCGCCGCCGGCACTGGCTGACGGTCTGGGCGGCGGGCGTGCTGATGGCGATCCCGCTGACCGTGCCGCTGGTCAACCTGCTGGTGCCGATCCTGGGGGCCGCAACTTTCACCCACATCTTTCACCGGCTGGACGCGCGCCGGAGGTGACACGACCGGGCGGGCGTTTACGCGCCCGCCATCCAGGTCATCCAGTCGAAGGCGCGCACGTCGATTAGCCCCGAGAAGATGATCCCGGCGATGAGCAGCCAGAGCACGGCGGCCACCAGCGTGGTGATCTTGGCTTTCTTCTTCAGGTGATGATGCTCGGGCGCGCCGGCATGGGTGCCGGGCACGATCTCGCCCAGGTCGCCCTGCGTCTGCAGCCGGATCGGCAGGGCCACGAAGAAGGTCATGAACCAGATGACCGCGTAAAGCACGAGGGCCGAGGTGATGGACATGGAAGCGGCGCCCTTTCCAGCGTGAACCGGCGGCGAGGCCCTTCCCCGCCGCGTCTCGCCTCAACAGATAGGGTTAGACCTGCTCCAGTTCCACAAGGCAGCCGTTGAAATCCTTGGGATGCAGGAACAGCACGGGCTTGCCATGGGCGCCGATCTTGGGTTCGCCCGATCCCAGAACCCGCGCGCCGGTCTCTTTCAGGTGGTCGCGCGCGGCGAGGATGTCCTCGACCTCGTAGCAGACATGGTGGATGCCGCCCGCCGGGTTCTTGTCGAGAAAGCCCTGGATCGGGCTGTCCTCGCCCAGCGGATAGAGCAGTTCGATCTTGGTGTTGGGCAGCTCGATGAAGACGACCGTGACGCCGTGATCGGGTTCGTCCTGCGGCGCGCCGACCGTGGCGCCCAGCGCGCTGCGATACTGCTCCGAGGCGGCCTCGAGGTCGGGCACGGCGATGGCGACATGGTTCAGGCGGCCGATCATGGGGGTCTCCTTTGCGGTCCGGGCTTTGGCCCAGCTTATGCGGCGCGGGCCGCCCGGAGGCAAGGGGCACGGCGGGCGCTGCGGCGTTAACCCACTGTTAGGGTGGATGCGCCTAGGCTTACAGGGTCAGTTGAGAGGAGCCCCCGAGATGGACGATTCCGACCCGTTTGCCGCCCCGCACCGCATCCCGACCCCGGCCCGGCCGCTTCTGGGCATGACGGTCCTGGTGGTCGAGGACAGCCGCTTTGCCTGCGAGGCGATGCGCCTTCTGTGCCTGCGCAGCGGCGCGCGTATCCGCCGCGCCGATTGCCTGGCCTCGGCGCGGCGGCATCTGGGGGTGTACCGGCCCACCGCGATGGTGATCGACCTGGGCCTGCCCGACGGCTCGGGGCTGGACTTGATCGAGGAGATGGCCCGCGCCACGCCCCGGGTCGATGTTCTGCTGGCCACCTCGGGCGACGATTTCGCGGAGGATGCGGCCATCGCCGCCGGTGCGGACGGGTTCCTGGCCAAGCCGATCCATGCCCTGGCTGTGTTCCAGCAGGCGATCCTGTCACGGTTGCCGCCCGATCGGCGCCCGGGTTCGGTGCGCCTGGTCCCCGAGGAGCGGGTCGCCCCCGATCCGGTGGCCTATCGCGACGACATGGCCCACGTGGCCGACGTGCTGACCGGCTGTTCCGACGGCAAGACGCTGGACTACGTGGCGCAGTTCCTGCGCGGGGTGGCGGTCAGCGCCGAGGATGGGCCGCTCGCCCGCGCGGCAGAGGCCCTGGCCCAGGCCCGCGCCGATGGCCGGCCCGCGGTGCATGACGCGGCCCGGGTGGCCGGGCTGGTGCAAAGCCGGCTGGATCGGCGGCAGGCGATCTGAGATGGTCGAGAGCCTGGCACTGGCGCTGTGCAGCCTGGTCATCGTGCTGTACCTGCAATCGCGCAGGGAGGCGCGGGCGATCCGGCAGAGATTGGACCGGCAGGGCGGCGCGGCGCGGCAGCTGGTGCTCACGTCCGGCGCGGAGGCGATGACGCGACGGCACTTGACCATTGGCGCAGAGAAGGCGCGCCGGGCGCCCCTGCCCGCCGGCGATGACAGGGATAGGTGGTCAGGTCCGCGACACAAGGCCGAAACGTCTTTGTCCACTGCGGCCCTACATGGTGCCGGGATGGCGGGACAACCGGATGCGCCCGGACTTGCGGAGGCGGCCGCCGCGCCGCCCGATCAGCGCAGAAGCCCCGGATCGCCGCCCATCTCGATTCCCGGGAACACCGCCCGCTCGAGCGTGGCGCGGTCCAGCCCGGTCAACCCGCGCATCGCCCAGGCGGCCTGCACCCGCAGATCGGCGGTCGGCATCAGGTCGCGCCTTTGATAGAGGTCGGCCTCGTCCAGGCCGGGCCAGCGCCCGTGCACCCGCCCGCCGCGCACCGCGCCTCCGGCCATGAGCATGAGCCCGCCGGTGCCGTGATCGGTCCCGCCGGTGCCGTTGGGGCGCACCGTGCGGCCGAATTCGGTCATCGCCAGCACGGCGGTCTTGTCCCACACCTCGGCGCCCATCCGCGCCCGCAGGGTCAGGATCGTATCCGACAGCCGCCCCAGAGGCGTGGACAGCCCGCGCTCCTGGGCCCGGTGCGTATCCCACCCGTTGATCGAGAAGGCCGCGATGCGCGACGCCCCACGCAGTTGCTCGGCCGCGAAATCGGCGATCCGGCGATGCGCCGCGTTGGCCCCGGCCGAGACCATGCCCATCTGCATCCCGGCCTCGGCCTCCTCCTCGGCGCTCATCGCACCGGCCTCGGCCACCGCCTGCTCGCCGTCGAGGATCATCATCGCCTCGTTCAGCGCGGCGTGGAAGGCCGGATCGCTCTCCATGACCAGGAGCGCAAGCCGGCGGGCTTGCGGGCTCATCTCGAGGTCGATCCCGGGCAACCAGTTGGCCACCGGGGCCGAGCCGGACAAAAGCCGCATGTCCTCGCGCCCGATGGCATAGGCGGTGCTGGTCTCCACGCCGGGAACCGCCTGCAACAGACGGTTCAGCCAGCCGTCGCGCACGCCGGCCAGCGATGCGGTGCCCGCCTCGAGCATGTCCTGCCCGTCGAAATGGCTTCGCTTGTCGCGATAGGGGGTCGAGACCGCGTGCACGAAGCCCAGTTCTTCGGCCCGCCACAACGGCAGAAGCGGGGCCAGCCCGGGATGCAGCGCGAAGAATCCGTCGAGATCGGCCGCCCCGCTCTCGGGGCCGCTGGGCCATGCGGCACGCGCGGCGGCAAAGCCCGGGTCTCCATAGGGCTGGACCACGTCCAGCCCGTCCATCCCGCCGCGCAGGATGATCACCACGAGTCGCGCGTCCCAGGGCGCGGCGGCGAAACTCACCGGGGTCAGCAGGGGGCTGGCCGCAAGGGAGCAGCCGAGCGCGGCGCTGCGGGCCAGAAAGGACCGTCGGTCGAGGCGGTAGGTCATGGGACGACTCCTGTCGGGTCAAGAAAGCGCATGGAACCGGGCGCGCGCCGGCGCGTGGGGTATGCTGCCTCGGCGGGCGCGCCCTGTCGGGGCGTGGGCAGGGACGGCGGCCCGAACCCGGGCCTCGGCAGGAGGGGGCACACCATGCTTCCCCTACCTGCGCTGAAAGGCGGGCGAGGCCAGCACCAGCCCGATCGCCTCGGACCGGCTTTCGGCCGCGCTGGCGGCGAAGCGCACCGGCCCGGGCGCCCGGCTGCCCAGCGCGGCCTGCACGAAGCTCTCGGGATGCGGCAGCCCGCGCGGGGCGCAGAGCCGTTGCGGCATCTGCATCGCCCAGCGCATCCGCGCCGCCACGCCCTGCGGGGTGATCCAGTCGGCGTCCTCCTCGGGCCAGCCATCGGGGCCGGAAGGGCTCTGCCAGGGCTGGCCCATCTGCCCCAGCGGCCAGAAGAACATCCGCCGCGCGGCCCTTTCCTCCAACGATTGCAGCGTGTCGGGCGGCACATCCAGGGCACGGCAGGCGCTGGCGATGAAATCCGCCGGCGGTTTGGCATTGCCAAGCGGCTCGGCCCAGGCGGCGGGATGCTCCAGAAGCGCCTCGTACACCGCCATCAACTGCCCGCCGGTGTCGGCAAACCGCCCCGCGAGGTGATCGACCAGCGCCGGATCGGGCGCGTCGGCCACGAAATGCACCGCCAGCTTGGCCGCGATGTGGCGCGCCGTGGCCGGGTGCAGCGCGAGCGCGCGCAGCGCCTCCAGCACCGGCTCCAGCCGCGCCGGGTCGCCGCCATAGGTGACGCCCAGCACGGTTTCGGGACCGGGTTCGGCGAAATCCTTGCGGAAGGTGAATCCGTTGCGCGGGTTGTAGGTCAGGCCGGTGAACAGCTCGGCCAATTGCCGCACGTCCTCCTGGCCGTAGGGCCCGTCGACACCCAGCGTGTGCAACTCCAGCACCTCGCGCGCGAGGTTCTCGTTCAGACCGCGCCGCCCGCCCTTTCGCGCGCGCGGGCTCTCCGGGCCGATCGAGATGCCCTGGTCGAGATAGTGCAACATCAGCGGGCTGATGGTCGCCGCGATCAGGAGGTCGGCAAAGCTGCCGGTCATGTTGGGCCGAATCGCCGCCTCGACATAGGGCGAGGTGCCGCGCCGCAGAACCCCGTTCTTGCCGACCGCCGTGAAATGATCCGCCCAGAAAAACGCCAGGCGTTCGTGCATCGGCTGCGCTGTCCGCGTCCAGCGCAGGAAGGTTTGGGCCTGCCAGCCCACCATCGCCTCGCGCGCCGCCTTGTTGATCAGGTTGCGGCGTTTGCGAAAGGGCTGCACCTCCGGCGTGCCGCGGCGCTTGCGGATCTCGCGGAAATTCTCACTGGCCTCGACCATGCGGGCACGGAACTCGGGGAAGGTCTCGATCGGGAAGGCGGCGGCCATCTCGTCGGGGCCGGTCAGCCCGTCGAGCATCGCCTGCCGACCGGCCGGGGGCGCGACGGAGGGCGACAGGCCGCATCCGAAGCGGATTTCGGCGATTTCGGGATCATAGGACAGGGCGGACACTGCTTTCCTCGGACTAGCGGTCGGTTGAGTACGAGTATAGGCGTTGAAGCCGCCGATTTCATTGCGCATTCTCGTGACCGCCCGCGCCCGGTTGCAGCGTGGGCGGTTTCCTGCGCAGCCATCGCAGAACCGATCGCCGCGTGGCACGTTGTGCCGTCGCACAGTCAGGGGATACCGCAGAGACCGACATCTTCACCGCGATCAAGAGCGATCACGACACACACCGCGCATTGCTGGACCGGATCGAGGACACCTCGGGTGACAGCCAGGACCGCCGGGACGCGTGGGAGGACTTCTATACCCATGTCAAAAGCCACGCGGCAGCCGAGGAAGAGACCTTCTACTCCCGCATGATCGAAAAGACCTGGGGCCAGGACATGGCCCGCCACTCGGTGCACGAGCACCAGGAACTGGACGACCTGCTCGAGGATCTCAATCAGACAGACATGAGCGAAGGCGCCTAGCTGCAGAAGTTCCGCAAGCTGCGCGAGGAGTACGAGCACCATATCGGCGAGGAGGAGGAGGA
>DOIS01000335.1 GCA_003511785.1 Paracoccaceae bacterium | reverse complement strand
TCGCAGAACCCGCATGTGATCCGGCTTCTGATGTGTGCCTTCGTGCTGGGCCTGCCCGAACACAAGGTGCGCGTGGTGGCGCCGGATGTGGGTGGCGGTTTCGGCACCAAGATCTTCCACTATGCGGAGGAGGCGTTCTGCACCTTCGCCGCCAAGGCCTGCAACCGGCCGGTGAAATGGACCGCCTCCCGCGCCGAGGCCTTCATGTCCGACGCGCAGGGCCGCGACCATGTGACGAAAATCGAACTGGCGCTGGACGGCGACAACAATTTCATCGCGCTCAGGACCGATACGCTGGCGAACATGGGGGCGTATCTATCCACCTTCTCGTCTTCTGTGCCCACCTGGCTGCATGGCACGTTGATGGCCGGGAACTACAAGACCCCGGTGATCCAGGTGAACGTGAAGGCGGTCTTCACCAACACGGTGCCGGTCGACGCCTATCGCGGCGCGGGGCGGCCCTAGGCGACCTTCCAGCTGGAGCGGGTGATCGACAAGGCCGCGCGCGAGCTGGGCGTGGACCCGATCAAGCTGCGCCGGCAGAACTTCATCACGCAGTTCCCCTATGACACGCCGGTGGCGCTGACCTATGACACCGGCGACTACAACGGCACCATGGACAAGCTGGAACAGGCCGCCGATTTCGCCGGCTTCCCGGCACGTCGCGCCGAAAGCGAGGCGCGGGGCAAGCTGCGCGGCCTGGGCGTGAACTGCTATATCGAGGCCTGCGGCATCGCGCCCTCGAACATCGTGGGACAACTGGGCGCGCGGGCGGGGCTTTACGATGCCGCCACCGTGCGGGTGAACGCCACCGGCTCGATTTCGGTTATGGTGGGCGCCCATTCCCACGGGCAGGGGCACGAGACCGCCTTCCCGCAGGTGGTGGCCGAGATGATCGGCATCGACGAGAGCCAGGTCGAGATCGTCCATGGCGACACCTCGAAAATCCCCTTCGGCATGGGCACCTATGGCTCGCGCAGCCTTGCGGTCTGCGGCTCGGCCATGGTGCGCGCGACCGAGAAGGTGATCAACAAGGCCAAGAAGATCGCCGCCCACCTGATGGAGGCCAGCGAGGCCGATATCGAGCTGAAGGACGGCCAGTTCACCGTGGCGGGCACCGACAAGTCGGTGGCCTGGGGCGACGTGACGCTGACCGCCTATGTGCCGCACAACTTCCCGCTCGAGGATATCGAGCCGGGGCTGGAGGAGACCGCGTTCTATGAGCCTGCCAACTTCACCTACCCGGCCGGCGCCTATGCCTGCGAAGTGGAACTGGACCCGGAGACGGGCCGCGTCACCATCGAACGCTTCGCCGCGGCGGATGATTTCGGCAACATCATCAACCCGATGATCGTGGACGGGCAGGTGCATGGCGGGATCGGCCAGGGCATCGGCCAAGCACTGCTGGAGAACACGGTCTACGACGAAAGCGGGCAACTCCTGACCGCCTCCTGCATGGATTACGCCATGCCGCGCGCCGATGACGTGCCGTTCTATGCCGTGGACCATTCCAGCCAGACGCCCTGCACGCACAACCCGCTGGGGGTGAAGGGCTGCGGCGAGGCGGGGGCCATCGGCTCGCCGCCGGCGGTGGTCAACGCGGTGATCGACGCCTTGCAGTCGGGCGGGCATGAGGTGGCCCATATCGACATACCGGTGTCGCCGGCGCGTGTCTGGGCGGCGATGCACGGGTGATCGAGGACGGGTGCGAGGGGCATCGTCCATTGTTCTTGAACCAATGGCGAACAACGGACGATCCCTCGCGCTCCCCGAAGTATTTTTTGCAAGAGGAAGACAAGGGCGGGGCGCCCGGATGTCTTCGGGAGGATGAGATGTACAATTTCGAATTCGAGCGGCCCAAGACCGTGGCCGATGCGGTTGCCGCGCTGGGCGAGGAGGATGCGCAGGCGCTGGGCGGGGGGCAGACGCTGATCCCCACGCTGAAGCAGCGCCTGGCGATGCCCTCGAAACTGGTGAGCCTTGGGGCCATCGACGAGATCAAGGGCGTGTCGGTCGAGGGCGGCGAGGTCGTGGTGGGCGGCGGCACGCCGCACGCGGTGGTGGCGCGCGAGGCGGCCGAGGCCTATCCGGCGCTGGCGGCTCTGGCGCGCGGGATCGGCGACCCGGCGGTGCGCAATCGCGGCACCATCGGCGGCAGCCTGGCCAATAACGACCCCTCGGCCTGCTATCCGGCGGCGGCGCTGGGATCGGGGGCGACCATCGTGACCAACACGCGCGAGATCGCGGCGGACGACTATTTCCAGGGCATGTTCACCACTGCGCTGGAAGAGGGCGAGATCATCTGCCAAGTGCGGTTCCCGGTGCCAGAGGCGGCGGCCTATGTGAAGTTCGACCAGCCCGCCTCGCGCTTCGCGCTGGTGGCGGTGTTCGTGGCAAAATACGCGGACGGCGTTCGGGTCGCGGTCACCGGCGCCTCGGAGGAGGGCGTGTTCCGCTGGTCCGAGGCGGAGACGGCGTTGCAGGGCGACTTCGCCCCGGCGGCAGTCGAGGGTTTGAGCCTGCCGGCCGATGGCATGATCGGCGACCTGCACGGCACCAGCGCCTACCGCGCGCATCTGGTGGGCGTGCTGACCCGGCGCGCGGTGGCGGCGGCCGGCTGAGAGCGGCGCGATCCCGCCGGTCCTTGCCGCCGGCGGGAACGACAGACGGGGCGGTTTCGTTGACGGGGCATGACAGTGCATCCCCAGACAAACCGGAGGACCGCCCCGATGACACGATTTCTGCACAGCACCGCCGCCCTGGCCCTGATCGTTGGGCTGGGCGCGCCCGCCGCGCTGGCCCAAGGCGGCGACGAGCCCGCCTCGGGGCCGCGCCTGCCGGCCGATCAGCAGCCGGTGCAGGCTGACCCGGATCGGGCGCGTGGTCCGGCGCAACCTGCCGGCCAGGCGGGTGGCACGCCCGCGACACAAATCCAACCCGGGCGTGACGAGGCCTCCGGCCCCCGCCAGACCGCCGATCAGGTGACCGGGGAGGCGG
>DOIS01000210.1:3975-4163 GCA_003511785.1 Paracoccaceae bacterium | reverse complement strand
CGGTCCGTATCCACCGGCCGCCAGACCCGCGCCGACAACTGGCACCCATCCGACAGCGTGATCCGCAGATCGGGCCATTCCTCGATCTCGCGCAACCCGGTCTCTTTCATGGCCGCCTCCCTGTGCTTCTTCTCTTTCATAAATTCCTCCGGGATGAGCAGGCTTCCCGGGGGAGCGTTTCGCCTGCG
>DOIS01000210.1:0-3656 GCA_003511785.1 Paracoccaceae bacterium | reverse complement strand
GGGAGCGTTTCGCCTGCGAACGTGCGGAGCCCACTCTCCCGAAGGGACGGGGGCAGAGCCCCCATTCTCCCGCTTCACTCACCGCCGCAGCGCCACCAGCAGATCCATCACGTTAGTCCCCGTGGGCCCCGTGCGCAGCAAGGCCCCGCGCGCGGCGAGATACGACCCGCTGTCAGCCCGCGCCAAGGCCTCCGCCGCGCCCGGTCCCCATGTCGCGCCGTCCACCAATCCGCCCGCATCCCCGGTCGGCCCGTCGCTGCCGTCGGTGCCGCCGACCACCACGCTCAAACCCTCCACGCCCGAGATCTCGCGCGCCAGCGCCAGCGCCAGCGCCTGCGCCCGACCGCCGCGTCCGGGGCGCGGGGGCAGGGTCACGGTGGGCTCGCCGCCCAGCACCAGAACCCCGCGTCCCATCCCGCGCAGACGCGCGCCCAGGCGCGGGGCCAGCGCCGCCAGGTCGTCATGCAGCGCCTCCTCGCAGGCCAGCACCTCCCGCCCCATCTCCCGCGCCGCCCGCGCCGCCGCCGCCCGCGCCTGCCGGTTCGTGCCCACGATCCGCGCCTCATACCCGAACCGCGCGCCCTCCGGCGCCAGGCCCAGCCCCGAGCCGATCACCGCCAGGTCGTCCCCCGGCACGTCCGAGATCGCCAGCACCCGCACCCGCGCGCCCGGGAAATCCCGCAACAGCCCGCCGCCCTTGATCCGCGAGAGCGCCCGCCGCTCCCGGTTCATCGCCGCGATCCCCAGCCCCGAGGCCAGAAGCCGCGCGTTCAACGTCGCCAGATCGTGCAGCGTCGCCCCCGACACCAGATCCTCGGCGAGGGACGAGGCCCCGCCCGAGACCAGCAAGAGCAACTCCGCTCCCGGCGCCATCCCGGCCACCGCCGCGCGCAGCGCCGCGCCGGCCGCCAGCGAGCGCGCATCGGGGACCGGATGCGCCGCCTCGATCACCCGCACAGGACCGGGCAGATCGCCGCCATGCCCGTCCTTCGTCACCACCAGCGTCGGAATCCCCGGAAACCCCGCCAGCGCGCCGCGCGCCATTGCGCCCGCCGCCTTGCCCACGGCCAGCACGAGATCGGGCCGCGCCGTGCCCGCCAGCGCCGCGCGCACCGCTGCGCTGCCCTCGACGGCGGCCACGCCCGCGCGCCAGATTTCCAACGCGCGGGGGTCCATCACATCTCCATCCAGATCGTCACCGGCCCGTCATTGACCAGCGCCACCGCCATGTCGGCGCCGAACCGACCCCGCGCGACCGCCACGCCCTGATCCGCCAGCGCCCCGGCGAAGAGCTCGTAAAGCCGTTCGCCCTCCTCTGGCGGGGCGGCCGCCGAGAACCCGGGCCGGTTGCCGCGCGAGGTGTCGGCTGCCAGCGTGAACTGGCTGACCACCAGGGCCGCCCCCCCTGCGTCGCGCACGGACCGGTTCATGCGGTCGTCGTCATCGCGGAAAATGCGCAGCTTGGCGACCTTGGCCGCCAGGGCCCGGGCCGCGTCGTCGGTATCGCCGGCCATGGCGCAGACCAGCACCACCAGACCCGGCCCGATCTCGCCCAGCACCTCGCCCGCGACCGAGACGCGCGCTTCGCTCACCCTCTGGATCACCGCCCGCATGGTCTCACCCGCGCCAGTCCACGATGTCTCCAACCTCCGCCCGCTCGGTGCGGAAGGCATTGGCCGGATGCTCGGGATCGCCATAGCCGAAGGAGATCGCGCAGAGCACCGGCCGGTCCTCGGGCAGATCGAACCAGTCGCGCAGGAACGGGCTGAACCCGGCCAGCGCGGCCTGCGGGATCGTGTCCACGCCCAGCGACTTTGCGGCCAGGGTGAAGCCGGTGACGAAGCCGCCGCAATCGAGCGCGCCATAGGCGCCCAGCTCGGCCGGCGAGGTGACGATGGCCGCATGCGGCGCCCCGAAGAGCGAGAAGTTCTTCATCATCTCCCGCGCCGAGCCCGCCCGGTCGCCCTTCTCGACACCCACCGCCTCGTAAAGCGCCCAGCCGCACGCCCGCCGCCGGTCGCGATAGACACCGGAATAGCCTTCGGGAAAGGGCAGGTCCGGGTCGTGCCCGCCCGCCTGAGCGCGCGCCGCCATGGCGTCGCGGAACCGCTCGGTCTCGGCCCCGCTGGTGATGGTCATCTGCCAGGGCTGGGCATTGCACCAGCTGGGCACGCGCCGCGCGGTGGCGACGATCTTCTCGATCACCGCGCGCGGCACCGGATCGGGCCGGAAGGCCCGGCAGGAATAGCGCGCAGCGAACAGCGCATCGAGCTCGTCATGGGGCATTGGCGTCCCCCCTTTTGCCGCGCAGAATGGCCGGGCCAGGCAGGGGCCGCAACCCCCAGGTCAGCCCTCTTGCGCCAGATCAAACACGCCCCCATTTGAATATGCGACTATCCGCATGTGACCAGTAAAGGAGGACTGACCCATGGTCGAAAAAACCGATCACACCGGCCGCTGGCCGTCGCTCTACGATCCGTTCCGCAACATCGGCGCGCGGCTCGCCGAATGGCTCAGCCCGGCCAGCGAGGCCTCGGGCGGCAAGGACAGCTACGAGATCGCCATGGAACTGCCCGGCGTCTCGGAGGCGGACGTGGACCTGACCGTCGAAAACGGCGTGCTCACCATTCGCGGCGAGAAGAAGACCCACGAGGAGCGCAAGGGCGACACCTGGTATTTCAGCGAACGCCAATACGGCGCCTTCCGCCGGTCCTTCCGCCTGCCCGAGGATGCCGATGCGGACAAGGCCAGCGCGAAGATGACCGACGGTGTGCTGCATGTGAGCGTGCCGAAAAAGGCGCCCAAGGCGCCAGAAGAGGGTCGCAAGATCGCCATCTCCAAGGGCTGAGCCGTTGCGCGACGGGCGAAGGCGGCGCGCGCCGCCTTCAGTTTTCATTGACGGCCCCCGAGACGGCATCGCCAGGACCCCATCCGCCCCGGAAGGGGAAATGGCGGATCGGAATTTTTGAAAAATTCCGACCGTTCTTTTTTGAAAAAGAACGGCGCAAGTGCCCAATCGGCGGTGCCTAGACCTGCTGCATGGCCCAGAGATAACCGACCCCAGCCGCCAAGATCAGGCCCAGAAGCACCGCGAGCGCGATCTTGACCGCCGACCAGGGCCGCTCGCCCTGCACCCGGCCCGAGCGGCCGTTGACCACGAAGCGATAGGTCTTGCCCCCGAACTTGTAGGCGGCCAGCCACACGGGCAGCAGCACGTGCTTGAAGGTCACGTTCGACACATCGGTGTCGACATGGTGGATGCGCTGGCGGTCGCCGCCGATGTCGAAGCGCACGTCGCGCTCGATCACCCGGTCCATCTTGGCGCGGGCCACATTGAACCCCTCGTCCAACTCGACCGTATAGCCCTCGGCCCGGAACCCGGCCAGGTATTGCGGCCGGTAGGGTTCCATCGCGGCCAGGTCCCACGGCTCCAGCGCGTCGGTATGGGCCGGCGGCAGCGAGCGCGCGGCCAGCACCAGCACGTCGTCGAAGCCGCGCGCCACCACGCCCGACACCGCCCGCCAGCGCACCCGCGCCACGCGCTGAGTGGTGCGCTTGCCGTCCCGCATCACCGTGCGGGTCTCGTAATAGACGGTGCCGCGCTCGCCGCGATAGCTGCTCTGGGTGGCGGCATCGAAGGTCCAGTAGGGCACGTA
>DOIS01000215.1:14096-14223 GCA_003511785.1 Paracoccaceae bacterium | reverse complement strand
CGTCATGCGGGAAACAGGCGCAATCGCCGGCGGCCCAGATCGAGGGGTCGGAGGTGCGGCCCAGCGCGTCGGTCCTGATCCCGTTGAGGACCTCAAGCCCCGCCGCCTCGGCCAGCGCCGTGTCGGG
>DOIS01000215.1:0-13781 GCA_003511785.1 Paracoccaceae bacterium | reverse complement strand
CCTCGGCCAGCGCCGTGTCGGGCGCGATGCCCACGCCGACCACCACGAAATCGGCGGGCACCGCGCTGTCATCGGCCAGTTCCGCCCCGCTCACGCGGCCACTCTCTCCGGTCAGGCGCTTCAGCCCGACGCCTTCGCGGATCAGCACCCCGTGGTCGCGGTGCAGGGCGCGGAAATAGGCGCTGGTCTCGGGCGCGGCGACCCGTTGCAGGATGCGGTCGGCCATCTCGACCAAGGTGACCTGCACGCCCTTCTTGCAGCAGACCGCCGCCGCCTCGAGCCCGATATAGCCGCCGCCCACGATCAGCGCGCGCGCGCCCTCACGCAGGTCGGGGGCCATGGCGTCCACGTCCGCCAGCGTGCGCACCACATGCACGCCGCCCAGATCGCCGCCGATCTCGGCGGGCAGGCGGCGCGGCACCGAGCCTGTGGTCAGTGCGAGTTGGTCATAAGAAAGGGTCTCGTCGCCCAGGGAGACGGTTTTCGCGGCGGGGTCGATCCCGGTCACGGGCGTGCCCAGCCGCAAGTCGATGTCATTCTCGGCATAGAAGCTCTCGGGCCGCAGATAGAGCCGCTCCAGCGCCATCTCGCCCAGCAGATAGGCCTTGGAGAGCGGTGGGCGCTGGTAGGGCGGCACGGGCTCGGCCCCGATCAGGGTGATGCGCCCGTCGAACCCTTGCTTGCGCAGCCTGGCCACCAGCGAGGCACCGGCCTGCCCTGCCCCCACCACCACCAAATGCGCCATGCCTGCCCCCCGATTTTTCGCTGGCCCTGTCGGGGGCCGACCCTATATCCCGGGGTTACAGGAGCGCAATTGCCGAAAGGACGGACCATGCCGATTTCGACCGGAGACAAACTGCCCGACGCAACGCTGGTGCGGATGGGGTCCGAGGGGTCCGAAGAGGTGCAGATCGGCAATCTGACCGCTGGCCGTAAAGTGGTGATCTTCGCCGTTCCCGGCGCCTTCACGCCGACCTGCCACTCGGCGCATGTGCCCAGCTTCATCCGCACCAAGGAGCAGTTCGACGCGAAAGGCGTGGACGAGGTGATCTGCGTGTCGGTCAACGATCCCTTCGTGATGCAGGCCTGGGGCGAGGCCACGGGGGCGAGCGCGGCGGGCATCACCATGCTGGCCGACGCGCAGAGCGATTTCACCAAGGCGCTCGGGCTCGATTTCGACGCGCCGCCCGCCGGGCTGATCGGGCGCTCGCAGCGCTATGCCATGCTGGTCGAGGACGGCACGATCCAGGTGCTGAACCTGGAGGACAACCCCGGCGCCTGTGAGACCTCGGCCGGTGAGGGGCTGCCGGAGAAGATGTGAGGCCGCCGCTCGTCAATACCCTGGCGGGCCATCCTCGCGCGGAAGGCCCGCCACGGACCGACAAGCGACAATCAGGCGGCCCTCACCCGCCCGCCAGGCTGTCCATCTTTCGCGCCAGCTTGGCATCCAGCGAACTGATCCCGCCCACGTCATGGGTGGTCAATTCGACCTCGACGGTCTTGTAGACATTGCGCCACTCGGGGTGGTGGTTCCATTTCTCGGCCCAGAGCGCCACCCGCGTCATCCAGCCGAAAGCCGCCACGAAATCGTCGAAGACGAAGGTCTTCTTGATCGAATCGCGCGCCTCGGACATTTCCCAACCGCTCTTCAGCAGCGGGTCGAGCAGCGGGCCGCGCGCCTCGGTCGACAGTTTCTCGGTCATTGCTGTTCCTCCACGGTCACTTTGCGGAACGGGCCGCAATCGGTCAGGATCTCGATCTCCTCCTCGACCGCGTCGCGCTCGGCCCGAAGATACCGGTCCACCGCCTGGGCGAAACCCTCGTCCGCGATCCAGTGCAGCGAATGCACCGGCGCCGGCAGATATCCGCGCGCCAGCTTGTGTTCGCCCTGGGCGCCGGCCTCGACCTTGGCGAGGCCATGGGCGATGGCCCAGTCGATGGCCTGATAATAGCACAGTTCGAAATGCAGGCAGGGATGGTGTTCGGTGCAGCCCCAGTAGCGGCCATAGAGCGCCTCGCGCCCGATGAAGTTCAGCGCGCCCGCCACCGGGCGCCCGTCGCGTTCGGCCAGCACCAGCACCATGTCGTGGCGCAGATGCTCCTGCGCCAGGTCGAAGAAGGCCCGGGTGAGATAGGGCGTGCCCCATTTGCGCGCGCCGGTGTCCTAGTAGAATTCCCAGAAGGCGTCCCAATGCGCGGGGCGCAACTCGTCCCCGGTCAGCGCCCGGATGGTGCCGCCGAATCCCTGCGCGCGGGCACGCTCCTTGCGGATGGTCTTGCGCTTGCGCGCGTTGAGCGAGGCGAGGAAGGCGTCGAAATCGGCGTAGTCGCGGTTGAGCCAATGGAACTGCTGCGTGACCCGGTGCATCAGCCCGATCTCGCGGCCCTGCTCGGCCTCCTCCCCGGTGCAGAAGGTGACATGCAGCGAGGAAAGGCGGTTATCGGAGGCCACCTGCACCGCGCCCTGGAGCAGCGCGGCCTGCCCCAGCGCCTCGAATCCCGGGCGCACGAGGAACCGCCGCCCGGTGGCGGGGGTGAAGGGCACGGCGATCTGCAACTTGGGGTAATAGCGCCCGCCCGCCCGCTCATAGGCGTGCGCCCAGGAGTGGTCGAACACGTATTCGCCCTGGCTGTGCCCTTTGGCATAGAGCGGCGCGCAGGCGATCAGGGTGCCCTCGCGGCGCACGGCCAGGTATTGCGGCTGCCAGCCGGTGCCGGGCCCGACCGAGCCGCTGTCCTCCAGCGCGCTCAGAAAGCGGTGCGTGGTGAACGGGTCGCGCGTCGGGCCGCCACCCTCGGCCTCGGGACAGGCGCAGGCGTCCCACTCGGCCGCGTCGATCTGCAGCAGCGCGGGGACGATCTCGATCTCGACACGGGTTTCGGCCTGGTCCATGGCGCGCCTCCGGGGTTCGGCTGTGTAATCTGGGGCCTGGGCCCGCGCGATCAAGCAGGGAAATCCGCCGGGTAGCCCTCGAAGGTGACGGTGTCGGCCACGCGGCGGGCGCGGGCCTCCTGATCGGGCGAGCGGACGGTCCAGCACAGGATCGGCACGCCCTCGGCCTTAAGCGCGGCCACGCGCGGGCGATCGAGATCCGTCACGTCGTGGCTGATGAACCCCGCGCCCACCCGGTCGAAATCGCGGATCTCGCGCAGGCGGTCCAGCGTCGCGGCATCGAGACCGGCCATGTCCTCGGGATCGTCGAAGGCGCAGGTGGTCAGGCCGCGCGGCAGGTCCGGGGCCAGCCGGGCGATTTCGGCCACGGCGTCGGGGTTGAAGGACATCACCGCCACCGGGCCCTCGTAGCCGGCAAGCGCACGGGCGGTCGCCGCCTCGAGCGGGCCGATGCCGGGCGCGTCCGGGCCCGACTGGTCCTTGATCTCGATGAGCAGCGGCACCGCGCCGTCGACGATCTCCAGCACCTCGTCCAGCGTGGGAATGCCCTCGCCGTCGCCATGGGCGAGCGCGGTCGCGCCCGCCTCGTCCGCGGTCAGGTGCGAGACGTGCCCCGTGGCCCCGGTCAGCCGCTCCAGCGTGGCATCGTGGAACACCAGCGCGCGCCCGTCCGCGCTGGGTTGCAGGTCGATCTCGATGTCATAGCCCTGCGCCACCGCCGCGCGGATCGGCGCGCCGCTGTTCTCGGGCCGGAGGGCCCCGGCGTCGTGCAACGCGCGATGGGCCAGCGGCAGGCGCAGGAACGGCGCGGGCAGCGGCGGGCGGGTCATTTGATCTGAAAAATCCCCTCGATCTCGACCGCGACGCCCAGCGGCAGGGCGCCGGCCGACACCGCCGAACGCGAGTGCCGCCCGGCCTCGCCCAGCACTTCGACCAGGAAATCCGAACAGCCGTTCACCACCTGCGGCTGCTGGGTGAAATCGCCGGTCGAGTTGACGAAGCCGGTCAGCTTCACCACCCGCACCAACCGGTCCAGATCGCCGCCACACGCCGCCTTGACCTGGGCCAGCAGGTTGATCGCGCAGCGTTTCGCCGCCGCGGCGCCGGCCTCGACCTCCATGTCGGCGCCCAGCTTGCCCAGGATCAGCCCGTTCTCGTCGTTCGAGATCTGGCCCGAGACGAAAACCAGGTCGCCCACCTGGACGAAGGGCACGTAATTCGCCGCCGGGGCCGGGGCATCGGGCAGGCTCACGCCCAGTTCGGCCAGTTTGCTTTCCACGCTCATCGCATCGCTCCCGCTTTGGTGTTCGGGCGGACGCTAACGCCGTTGGCGGCCCGTGGCAAAGCGGTTTTGTCAGCTTTCGCGGAAGGCCTTGGCGAAATAGTCGGTCAGCGGCTTGACCAGGTAGGCGATGGGCGAGCGATCGGCGGTGCGGATGAAATTCTCCACCGGCATGCCCGGCACAAGCACGGTGCCCTCGGGCAGCTTGTCCATCTCGCCCTCGTCGAGGAGCACCTCGACGCGATAGAAGGACAGGCCGCTCTTGTCGTCCTCGAAGGCGTCGGCCGAAACCTGCGTCACGGTGCCGAACATCTCCGGCGTGGTGCGCTGATCCAGGGCCGGGAAGCGCACGGTCACAGGCTGGCCCACGAAGACCTGGTCGATATGCACCGGGTCCACCTGGGCCACCACGACAAGCGGGCGGTCCTGCGGCACGATGAACAGGACCGGGTCCGCCGGCCGGATCACCGAGCGCGGCGTCGTCACCGCCATGCCGTAGACCACGCCAGAGACCGGCGCGGTGATGTCGAGGCGGTTCAATTGCTCCTGCAGGGAGCGGCGTTGTTCAGCCAGTTCAAGCTCGCGGTATTGCAGGTCCCGCAGCCGGGTGATCGCCTCTTCGCGGCGGTTGGTGGCCAGGCGCAGGATCTCGATCTCGATTTCGGTGATGCGACCCTCGGCCTGCGCCTCGGCGGCGATCAACTCGCCCAGGCGGCCCTGGAGATCGGCCTCGCTGCGTTCGAGGTTGAGCACCCGGTTGGACTGCGCCAGGCCTTTTTCCAGCAGCGACCGCTGTCCGACCAACTCTTCCTTGATGAGGGTGAGCTGGCGGTCGAGCGAGGCCTGCTGCGCCTGAATCCCGTCGATCTGGTTGCGGATCTGCGACTTGCGCTTCTCCAGTTGCTCGGTCTCGCGGGCGACGGATTCCCGGCGGGCGGTGAAGAGGCGTTCCTGCCCCTCCATCAACTCGCGCACCTCGGGGCGGGTTGCCGCGATGTCGCGCAGCATGGGGTCGAATTCCACGCTGTCGGCCCCCGCGCGCTCGGCCTCGAGCCGGCCCCGCCGGGCCATCAGTTCAAAGAGCTGGCCCTCGGTAATGGTCAGCTGCGAGCGCAGCAGGTTGGCATCGAGGCGGATGAGAACCTCGCCCTGCGCGACGGTGTCGCCCTCCTCGACCAGGATCTCGTCGACCACGCCGCCGTCGATATGTTGCACCACCTGGCGGTTCTGATCGACCTCGACCCGGCCGCTGGCGACCACGGCGCCGGCGATCTGGCCCAGCACCGCCCAGGCGCCGAAACCGCCCACCAGCACCAAAAGGGCCAGCACGCCCAGGATGGTGGGCCGCGCGGCGCTCCAGCCGGGTTCGCTCATCGCACGCCTCCCATGCCGCCTGCCTTCTGCAACTGGGCGTGGTTTACCACGTTCTCGCGCAGCACCTGATCCTTGGGACCGAAGGCGGCCCGGGCGCCCTGATCCAGGACCAGCAGCATGTCGCATTCCTGGATCGCGGCGGGCCGGTGCGCCATGATGAGCACCGAACGGCCCTGCTCCTTGAGCGCGCGAATGGCCTGGTTGAGCGCCTGCGACCCCTCGTTGTCGAGGTTGGAATTGGGCTCGTCCAGGATCACGATCACCGGATCGTCATAGAGCGCGCGCGCCAGCGCCACGCGCTGCATCTGCCCGCCCGAGAGGCGCCCGCCCCCGGCCGACACGCGGGTGTCGTAACCGTCGGGCAATTGCACGATCATGTCATGCGCCGCGGCCTTGCGCGCGGCGGCGACCACCTTCTCGGCGTCCGGGCTGTCGGACAGGCGCGCGATGTTCTCGGCGATCGTGCCCTCGAACAGCTGAACCCGCTGCGGCAGATAGCCGATATGCTGGCCCAGCACGTCGGGGGCGTATTGGTCGAGCGAGGCGCCATCGAGCCGGATATGCCCGCCCGCCGGGCGCCACACCCCGGTCAGCGCCCGCGCCAGCGTGGATTTGCCCGCGCCCGAGGGACCGATCACGCCCAGCGCCTGCCCCGGCTCGACCCGGAAGCTCACCGCCCTGAGCGAAGCGCGCTTGTGCCCCGGCGGCACGACCGTCAGCGACTGGACGTCGAGCAGCGCCTTGGGCTTGGGCAGGGCCATCCGGTCATGTTCGGGCGGGACCGCCTCGAGCAACTCGCCCAGCGAGCGCCAGCCCTTGACCGCGCGTTGCACCACGGGCCACTGACCGATGATCAACTCGATCGGGGCCAGCGCCCGGCCCAGCAGGATCGACGCGGCGATCATCGCGCCCGGCGTCACCTCGCCCTGGAGAACCAGGTAGGCGCCCAGCCCCAGCATCGCCGATTGCAGGAACAGGCGCATCGACTTGGTCATCGCGGTGAAGGTACCGCCCACATCATAGGCCGAAACCGATTGCGCCAGCGAGGTGTCGCGGGCCTTGCGCCAGCGGCGGAAGGCGGCGCCCAGCATCCCCATGGACTGGATCATCTCGGCCTCGTTGCGGATCTCGTCCGACATCATCGAAGCGCGGTGCTGGCTGACATTGGCCTCGCTCACAGGCTTGCGCGAAAAGGCCTGGTTCAGCGTGGTGATGACCACCAGCAGCAGGCCGCCGCCCACGGCCAACATCCCCAGCCAAGGATGGAACAGAGCGATGCCGAACAGGAAGATCGGCGTCCAGGGCAGGTCGAAGAACGCCATCAGGACGGGCGACGAGATCAGCCGCTGCACCGATTCCAGGTCGGCCAGCCCGGTCTGCGAATTGGCATCGGGCGCCACGGCGGACTTGCGCACCATCGCGTCGAACACGCGGTGATCCAGCGCGGATTGGAACCGCGCGCCAGCCCGGGCCATGATCCGCCCGCGCGTGTAGTCGAGCACCCCCATGATCCCGTAGAGAAACGCCACCAGCAGCGTCAGCGCCAACAGCGTCTCGACCGAGCGGCTGCCGAGGACGCGGTCATAGACCTGCAACATGAACAACGGGCCGGTCAGCATCAGCAGGTTGGCGAAGAAGCTGAACAGCCCGACGAACCAGTAAAGGCCACGGCTTCGGCGTCGCGCCGCGCGCAATTCATCTATGCCGGGGGCGTGTGGGGAAGATGTCGTGGCCATGTATCCTGCCCTAACCCCGAACCGTTGAAACAGCAATAAGACACGATACCGCCAATATCAAAGGTCATCTGTTTCAAATCGCCGCCGAATTGGGTAATTCAACGCTGGTATGCCGCATGCCATCGGGCGTTCGGCGGATTCGGTTCGGGACAAATCGCTTGCTCAAGTCACAGATCACCGCCGCATGGCCTCGCGGCCTCGTCCTTGCCGCGCTGACCGGCGCGGCTCTCGCCGTCACGGCCTGCTCTCCGGTGCCGCGTTCGGAGGCGATGAAAACGGGCGGGGTTTATGACCCCTACGAATCGGTCAACCGCAGCATCCACGAGTTCAACAAGGACATCGACACCGCCTTTTTCGGCCCTACCTCGAAGGGCTACACGAAGATCGTGCCCGACCCGATTGAAGACAGTTTCGTCTATTTCTCGAAGAACGTCTCGATGCCGCGGGTGGCGATGAACGCGCTTTTGCAAGGCGATCTGCGCACTTTCGGGATCGCCTTGGGCCGGTTCACCATCAACACGACGGTGGGCTTTGCCGGGCTTGCCGATCCGGCTACCGATTTCAAGCTGCCGCAGGTCGATGCCGATTTCGGGCAGACTCTGCATGTCTGGGGCTTCGAGGAGGGCGCCTATGTCGAGCTGCCCTTCCTGGGCCCCTCGAACGTGCGCGACACGGTGGGCTTCGTGGGCGATTTCGGCCTCAACCCGCTGGAATACGTGGTGGCCAACCCGATCCAGAATGTCGGCGTCTATTCCAAGATCCTGGAATGGATGAGCGACCGGGGCCGGTTCTCGGACACGGTGGAATCGATCCTGTACGAGAGCGCCGACAGCTACGCCCAGACGCGCCTGCTTTATACCCAGAACCGGCGGTTCGAGTTGGGCGCCGGCATGGATGACGCGGTCGATCCGTATGGGGACCCCTATGCAGACCCGTATTCGGACCCATATTCAGATCCATATGCCGACCCCTATTCCGACCTCAGCGAGGACCCCTATGCCGAGTAAATCATTCTTCAGACGCGATTTTCTGAGAACATCCCTGACCGGGGCCGCGTTGGCCCTGCTGCCTGCGCCGCTTCTCGCGCTCAGCGAGTCCAGGGCGCGGGCGCTGATCGACAAGGTGATCGGCGAGATCAACGGGGTGATCGCCTCGAACTCGCCCGAGGCCGCCAAGATCCGCGATTTCGAGCGCATCTTCGTGCGTTACGCCGATGTGCCGATCATGGCCCGTTACGTTCTGGGCGTGGATGGACGCAGCGCGAGCGCCGCGCAGATGCGCGCCTTCACCCAGGCGTTCCAGGGCTATATCGCCAACAAGTACGGCCGCCGGTTCCGCGAATTCGTCGGCGGCGAGATCACCTTCCGCTCGGCCCGCAAGATCAAGGCGGGGTACGAGATCCGCACCACCGCGAACCTGCGGGGCCAGGCTCCGTTCGAGGTCACCTTCCTGGTGTCGGACAAGTCGGGCAAGGATCTGTTCTTCAATATGTTCATCGAAGGGGTGAACATGCTGCTGACCGAGCGCACCGAGATCGGCGCAATGCTGGACAAGCGGGGCGGCAATCTCGACCAGCTGATTTCCGACCTCTCGCGGATGAGCTGAACCCGCTTCGGCGCGGCGCGGCACCGCGTCCGCTTGCGGCACGGCCCCTGTGGCGCTAGGCAGGGGCCACCGACGCAAGGGGAAGGGAAGATGCAGGACGATCCGAAAACACTTGTCTCGACCGACTGGCTGGCCGCGCATCTGAAGAATCCCGATCTGCGCGTGCTCGACGGGTCCTGGTATCTGCCCCAGGCCGGGCGCAATCCGCGCGCGGAATACGACGAAGGGCATATCCCCGGCGCGCGGTTCTTCGACATCGACGAGATCTCCGATCACCGCTCGGGCCTGCCGCACATGGCGCCCCCGGTCGAGAAGTTCATGTCGCGGTTGCGCGCCATGGGCGTGGGCGACGGCCACCAGGTCGTGGTCTATGACGGGGCCGGGATCAACTCAGCCGCCCGCGTCTGGTGGCTGTTCCGGCTGATGGGCCATGCGGATGTGGCCGTGCTGGACGGTGGGTTGCCCAAATGGCTGGCCGAGGGGCGCGAGACCGAGGATCTGCCACCCATCGTGCGCGACCGGCACATGACGGTGCGGGTGCAGAACCACCTGCGCCGCGATGTGACGCAAGTGGCCTCTGCCGCCAAGCTGAGCGACCACGAGATCATCGACGCGCGCACGCCCGGCCGCTTCCGCGGCGAAGAGCCCGAGCCACGCGAGGGGCTGCGCGGGGGCCATGTGCCCGGCTCGAAGAACGTGCCCTTCCAGAGCGTGCTGAACGAGGACGGGACGATGAAATCGCCCGAGGCGCTGCGCGCCGTGTTCGAAGCCGCCGGCGTGGATCTGTCGAAACCCGCCATCACCACCTGCGGCTCGGGCGTGACGGCGGCGGTGCTGTCGCTGGCGCTGGAACGTTTGGGCAAGACCGACCATTCCCTTTATGACGGCTCCTGGGCCGAATGGGGCGCCGCCTCGACCCTGCCTGTCGCAACCGGAGACGATTGATGTTCGAGAAGCTGAATGAACAACCCGCCGACAAGATCCTGGAGCTGATGCAGCTCTACAAGGACGACCCGCGCGAACAGAAGATCGACCTGGGCGTGGGCGTCTACAAGAATGCCGAGGGCGTCACCCCGGTCATGCGCGCGATCAAGGCGGCCGAGCACCAGGTCTGGGAGACCCAAACCACCAAGGCCTATACCGGGCTGGCGGGCGATCCCGCCTATGCCGACGCCATGATCGGGCTGATCCTGGCGGACGCTGTGGCGCGCGAGACCGTCGCCGCCGTGGCCACGCCGGGCGGCACCGGCGCCTGCCGCCAGGCTTTCGAGCTGATCCGCATGGCCAACCCGGACGCGAAGATCCATGTCTCGGACCCGACCTGGCCCAACCACCTGTCGATCCTCAAGCACCTGAAGATGGAGGCGGTGCCCTACCGCTATTTCGACGACGCCACGCGCGGGGTCGATTTCGAAGGCATGATCGCGGACCTGCGCAAGGCCAAGGCGGGCGACGTTGTGCTGCTGCATGGCTGCTGCCACAACCCCACCGGCGCCAACCTGAACCTGACCCAGTGGCAGGAGGTGGTGGACCTTCTGAACGATCGCGGCCTGATCCCGATGATCGACATCGCCTACCAGGGCTTCGGCGACGGGCTGGACGAAGACGCCGCCGCCACGCGGCTGGTCGCCTCGAGCGTGCCGGAATGCCTGATCGCGGCGAGCTGTTCCAAGAATTTCGGCATCTACCGCGAACGCACGGGCCTGTTGATGGCCATTGCGCAGGATACCGACCTGCACAAGATCAACCAGGGCAACCTGGCCTATCTCAACCGGCAGAACTACTCCTTCCCGCCCGATCACGGGGCGCGGCTGGTCAGCACGATCCTCAATGACGACGCCCTGCGCGCCGACTGGGCGGAGGAGTTGGAGCAGGTGCGCCTCTCGATGCTGGGCCTGCGCGAGCAACTGGCCGCGGAGTTGCAGCGGCTGAGCGGCTCGGACCGTTTCGGCTTCATCGCCCAGCACCGGGGCATGTTCTCGCGCATCGGGGCCAGCCCCGAGGAGGTGCAGCGCCTGCGCAAGGAGCACGGCATCTACATGGTGGGCGACAGCCGGATGAATATCGCCGGACTGAACCGCGACACGGTGCCGATCCTGGCGAAGGCGATCGTGGACGTGGGCATCTGAGAAAACACTTCTGCGCGAATGTGATACGCACGACTCGCTTTTTGCGCGTTTGTCAGTAAGCTCTTGGAAACCGTCCTTTCCAAGGTCTTGCCATGCCTATGATCCGCCGCCTCGTCGCCCTGTCGTTTTGCTGCGCCGTCTCCGCCCCCGCCCTCGCCCTCGACGAGGGCCCAACCTTCGACTGCGCGGACCCCGCCAGCCAGGCCGAGGAGGCGGTCTGCGCATCGCCGGACCTGGCCGCGCTCGACAGGGAACTGGCGCGGCTCTATGACCTCGCGGTGCAGGACCCCGCGCTGAGCGGCGAGCGCCTCGACGAGCTGCGCGCGATGCAGCGCGGCTGGATCAAGGGGCGCGATGCCTGCTGGAGCTCGGACCTGGGCCTGCCGACCTGCGTGCGCAACGCCTATGCGCTGCGCATCCACGGGCTGCGCGGACGCTATGACGGGGCGCGCGCGGAACCCGGCCCCTCGACCGGCCCATTTCCTTACGTCTGCGACGGGACGCCCGCGCTGGTCAGCGCCAGCTTCACCCAGAGCGGTACCCCGTTGGCGATCCTGACCTGGACCGAAGGCTTCGCCGTGCTGCCACTGATCCCCGCGGCCTCCGGCGCGCGCTATGGCGAGGGAGAAACCGAGTTCTGGACCAAAGGCGACGAGGCCACGCTCACTCTGCGCGGGCAGGCACCTTCTACCTGCCAGCGCGATGACATGGGCTGACGCGCCCCGCCGTCAGTAGATCTTGGGCACGTAAAGCTCGTCGGGGAGAACCTGGCGCTCGTAGTCGGGATTGTATTTGCGCTCGGGCAGTTCGACCTTTTCCGAGGGCACCTCGTGATAGGGGATCTTCGACAAAAGGTGCTCGATGCAGTTGAGCCGCTCGCGCTTCTTGTCATTGCCCTCGACGATGTACCAAGGCGCCTCGTCGATATTGGTGCGCGCGAACATGTCCTCCTTGGCCTTGGTGTAATCCTCCCAGCGGATGCGGGACTCCAGGTCCATGGGCGACAGTTTCCACTGTTTCATCGGGTCGTGGATGCGCATGAGGAAGCGCAGCTGCTGCTCCTCGTCGGTGATCGAGAACCAGTATTTCAACAGGATGATGCCCGAGCGCACCAGCATCCGCTCGAACTCGGGAACGTCCTGGAAGAACTGTTCCACCTGCTCGTCGCTGGCAAAGCCCATGACCCGCTCGACGCCCGCGCGGTTGTACCAGGAGCGGTCGAACAGCACGATCTCGCCCCCCGCCGGCAGGTGCGGCACGTAGCGCTGGAAATACCACTGGCTCTGTTCGCGCCGGTTCGGCGCCGGCAGGGCCACGACGCGGGCCACGCGCGGGTTGAGCCGCTGGGTGATGCGCTTGATGACCCCGCCCTTGCCCGCCGAGTCGCGCCCCTCGAACAGAATGCACACCTTGGCCCCGGTATGCTCGACCCAGTCCTGCACCTTGATCAGCTCGGCCTGAAGCCGCAGCAGGTTGCGGAAATAGATCCGCCGATCCAGCATGTCGGGCTTCTGTTCGCGATAGATCTTGCGAATCTCCAGCGACAGCATCGGCTCGGCGAACTCGATCTCCAGATCTTCGTCGAACGTGTCCTGCAATTCGGCTTCCAGCCAGTCCATGGTCGGGTCGTTGGGCTCCTGGGTCAAGAAGGGCTCCCCTTGTGTTTTTCGGGTTGGTGGGTGTCGGGCCAATCCGATTCTCGCCTCTCTCCGGCGAGGTGTAAATGATCTCCGTCAACGTTTCGTGTCAGATCCCCGCCCGGCGTCCTTGCCTGCCGAAACACGCGGCATCGACCGAGCGGGATCGCACGCCACTGCGTCTTTCGGGTTCGGAACGACCCCGTCGCAGCCGCGACCCAAAGGCGGGCCTATAAGGGCAGCGCCGTGGTCTTGAACACGGTCCTGAGCGCGAAACTCGACTGCATCTGCGCCACCCCGTCGCAGCCGCGACAGGTATTGACGGTGGATACGCGCGAAATCCTCGGTGTTCCCGGCAACGATCTTGAGGATGTAATCCGCCGTGCCCGCCATCAGGTGACATTCCAGCACGTCGGGAATGCGCGAGACCGCCTTCTCGAAGGCGTCCAGCAACTCGTCGGCCTGGCCCTGAAGCGTGATCTCGACGAACACCGTCGTGGGCAGGTCCAGCTTGCGCGCGTCCAGCAGCGCCACGTAATCCTTTATGTATCCGTCACTTTCCAATCGCTGCACCCGCCTGTGGCAGGCGGATGGCGACAGATTGATCTTTTCCGACAAATCCGCATTCGACATCCGCCCACGTTTTTGCAGGGCATTCAGGATGCGGCGATCTATACTGTCTAAATCCATAATAAAAATGAATCCTTTTAATATTCATGCATATCTTCGAACATTCTACTAAAAAAATACAATTTTACCAGTGAATTATCAAAACAATCCCTCCTCATACGCAATAAACGTGGTTCATAGGCAAGGAGGAAATGCCATGATCATAGGATGCCCCAAAGAAATTAAACCACAGGAATTCCGTGTTGGAATAACGCCCAATGCAGCAGGAGAAGCTGTAGCACACGGCCATAAAGTGGTGATCGAAACCGAGGCCGGAAGCGGTGCGGGATTTAGCAATGAAGACTATATCGCCGCTGGTGCTGAAATCCTCGGCACGGCTGCTGAGATTTTCAAAACCGCCGATATGATTGTTAAGGTCAAGGAACCCCAAGCCGGGGAGCGCAAAATGCTGCGCGAAGGCCAGTTATTGTTTACATATCTGCACCTTGCGCCGGA
>DOIS01000073.1:1058-5556 GCA_003511785.1 Paracoccaceae bacterium | reverse complement strand
TCGGTGGTGTTCACATGCTGTCCGCCCGCCCCGCTGGCGCGCATCGTGTCGATGCGCAGGTCGTTCGGGTCGATCTGCACGTCCACCTCCTCGGCCTCGGGCAGCACCGCGACCGTGGCGGCCGAGGTATGGATGCGCCCGCCGCTCTCGGTCGCGGGCACGCGCTGCACCCGGTGCACGCCGGATTCGTATTTCAGCCGGGCGAAGACGCCGTCGCCGCGGATCAGCGCGACCAGCTCGCGCACCCCGCCCAGATCGGACTCCTGCCACTCGATCACCTCGAAGCGCCAGCCCCGCGCCTCGGCATAGCGTTGATACATGCGCGCGAGATCGCCCGCGAAGAGCGCCGCCTCCTCGCCCCCCGTGCCGGGACGGATTTCCAGGATGGCGGGCCGGGCGTCGGCGCTGTCGCGGGGCAGGAGCGCCAGGCGCAGCGCCTGCTCGATCGCGGGCAGGCGGTCGTCCAGCGCCTCAAGCTCCTCGCGCGCCAGCTCGCGCATGTCCGGGTCGTCCAGAAGCGCCTCCGCCTCGGCGCGCGCGGCGCGTTGCGCGCGCCAGTCCGCGATGCGCTCGACCACAGGCTTCAGCTCGGCATATTCGCGCGCCAGCGCGGCGATCTCGCCGCCCGAGGCGCCGGCCATGGCGGCCTCGAGATACTCGAAACGCTGGGTGATCTGGTCAAGGCGGTCTTCGGGAAGCATGGACGGGGAATGCGGCATCCCGCGGGTTTGGTCAAGGGCCGCGCCCGGCGCTTTGCGCCTGGACGGCCCCATGCTATCCTTCGCCCATGAGGCGATTTTGCGCAGCCCTCCTCGCGGCACTGACGGCCCTGCCCGCCGCCGCCGACGTGACCGGCCCCGGCGGCAAGGTGCAGGATTGCTATTGCACCGACCGCTCCGGCGCGCGGGTCGAGCTGGGCGAGACAATCTGCCTCCAGGTGGACGGGCGCATGTTCATGGCGCAGTGCCAGATGTCGCTCAACGTGCCGATGTGGCGCGAGGTGGCCGAGGGCCGCCTCTCCTCACGGCTCGAGCGCGGCCAGCCAGCCATCGACCCGCTTGGCGTTGACGCCCATATCTGAGCGCCCGAAGCGCGACCGCGCGTGAAGATGCAGCGCATCGCCCGCCTGGCGCACGGTGGTATAGTCGGGAAAGCCTATCACCGCGCTACGCGTGACATATGTGACCATCCCCTCCGCGACCGAGCCGGCCAGCACCGCGGTGCGCGGCGCCCCGCTGATGATCGCGTCGAGCCGTTCCAGACCCTCGGGCCCCGCCTCCACCCGGCGCAGCACCCCGTTCGACAGGTCGCGATCCGCCTCGACCTCGGGCGGCTGATGCCAGACCACCGGATCGCTGGGCGCGAGCCGGATATAGCCCATGATCACCACCGCCACGGCCAGCGCGATCCACAATCCCATCATCACACGTCCCATCGGTCTGTTCCGTCTTGCCGCCGCGCCTCGCCGGGCGCCTGAGACAAGGCTACCACGCAGCCGCGCCGTTCAAACGCGGCGAATCCGCGCCCCCGAGGCGCCGCGCCCCTGCTTCTTCTCTTTGATAAATATCTCCGGGGGCCGAAGGCGGGGGCAGAGCCCCCTCCTCCCTTGCCCAACGGCGCTACCGCCCCAGGATGCGCCAGCCCAGCAGGCAGATGATCTCGACCGCCACATGCGCCCCGGCGATCGCCGTGGCCCCGGTGGTGTCGAAGGGCGGCGAGACCTCGACCACGTCGCCGCCCTTGATATTCAACCCGGCGATCTCGCGCAGGATGCGCGCCGCCTGCCAGGATGCCAGCCCGCCCCAGACCGGCGTGCCGGTCCCGGGGGCAAAGGCCGGGTCCAGCCCGTCGATGTCGAAGCTCAGGTAAACCGGCCGGTCGCCCAGGATCTCGCGGATGCGCCGCGCTGTCTCCACCGGCCCGATCTCGTGCACACTGGCCGCATCAATGATGTTGACCCCCAGCGTGTCCTCGTTGGTGGTGCGGATACCCACCTGCACCGAGGTGGCCGGGTCCACGATCCCCGCCTTCACCGCCTTGTAGAACATGGTGCCGTGATCGACGCGGGCCAAATCGTCATCGGCCCAGGTGTCCGTGTGAGCATCGAACTGCAACAGGCTGATCTTGCCGTGCTTCTCTGCGAAAGCCCGCAGGATCGGAAAGCTGATATAGTGATCGCCCCCCAGCGTGACCGGCGCCGCCCCGGCCTCGAGAATGCCCCGGATATGCTCGGTCACACGGCCCGGGAAGGCGGGAATGTCGGCATAATCGAAGGCCAGGTCGCCGTAATCCGCGATGGCCAGCTCCGACAGCGCATCGAACGGCCAGCCATAGGGCGCATCGGGCGCCTGGAGCGCGCTGGCCTCGCGGATCGCGCGCGGGCCCAGCCGTGTGCCGGGCCGGTTGGTCACCGCCTGGTCGAAGGGGATGCCGGTCACCGCCACGTCGACGCCCGCCAGATCCTTGGTATAGCGCCGCCGCAGGAAGGAGGTGGCCCCGCCAAAGGTGTTCTCGAAGCTCGGCCCCTTCAGGCCCTCACGGGTAAAGGCTTGATCCACCTGGTTTTTCGCGTCCTCCAAGGCCATTCACTTCCCCTCCACCGGTTGCGCCCGCTCGACCAGCCGGGCCAGCAGCGAGGCCCCCACCGGGGCAATCTCGTCGTTGAAATCATAGGCCGGGTGGTGACACATCGGCGTGTCGCCCTGGCCCACGAAGAGATAGGCACCGGGCCGCGCCTCGAGCATATAGGCGAAATCCTCGGCGCCCATCTCGGCCGGAACATTGTCATCGACCTTGTCGGGGCCGACGATCTCGCGCGCCACCTCGGCGGCAAAGGCGGCCTGGTCGGCGTGGTTGATCGTGGCCGGGTAATCGCGCGCATAGTTCACCTCAGCGCTCACGCCATAGGCGGCGGCCACGCCGTCGGCCAGCGCGCGGACGCGCGCCTCGGCCATGTCGCGCAACGCGGGGTCGAAGCTGCGCACCGTGCCGCCCACCTCCGCCGTCTGCGGGATCACATTCAGGGCCGGGCCCCCGGCCATGATCCGCGTCACCGAGACCACCAGCGGCGCGGTCGAGGGGCGGTTGCGCGATACGATGGTCTGGCAGCCATCGGCAAATCCCGTCGCCGCCACGATCGGGTCCACCGCGTCATGCGGAAAGGCGGCATGTCCGCCCTGCCCGGTGAAGGTCACGCGGAACTCGTCCACCGAGGCCATGATCGCGCCCGGGTTGGTGTTCACCGTGCCCACCGGAAAGCGCGGCGCGTTGTGCAGGGCAAAGACCCGGGCGATGTCGAAGCGGTCCATCATCCCCTCCTCGACCATCACCTGCCCGCCGCCGCCGGCTTCTTCCGCCGGCTGGAAGATCAGCGCCACCCGGCCCGCGAAATTGCGCGTCTCGGCGAGATACTTGGCCGCGCCCAACAGCATCGCGGTGTGCCCGTCATGGCCGCAGGCATGCATCTTGCCGGGCGTCTGCGAGGCCCAGTCCGCGCCGGTGATCTCGTCGATGGGCAACGCGTCCATGTCGGCGCGCAGCCCGATGGTCGGCCCCGGCCCCTGCCCCTCGATCAGCGCCACGATACCGGTCCGGGCAATGCCCTCGTGGATCTCGTCCACCCCGATCTCGCGCAGGCGCTCGGCGACGAAAGCGGCGGTCTTGGGCAGATCGAAGCCCAGTTCGGGGTTGCGATGCAGCCATTGGCGCCACTCGGCCATCTGGGGGCCGAACTCGGCGATGCGATTGAGAACGGGCATGTGCTGGACTCCGCGGGTCGGTTGGGTTTGAGTGCATCTGACACGGGAGACGAGGCCGCCGCAATGCGAGATAGAGACCTGATCCACGACCCCGAGGCGGGCATCGAGCGCCTGCTGGAGATCATGCGCCGCCTGCGCGACCGCGAGACGGGGTGCCCTTGGGACATCGAACAGGATTTCGCCAGCATCGCGCCCTACACGATCGAGGAAGCCTACGAGGTGGCCGACGCGATCGAGCGCAAGGCCTGGGGCGAGTTGAAGGGCGAGCTGGGCGATCTGCTGTTCCAGTCGGTGTTCCACGCGCGGATGGCCGAGGAGGCCGGTCATTTCACCTTCCAGGACGTGGTGCGCACCATGTCCGACAAGATGGTCGAGCGGCACCCGCACGTGTTCGGCGACGAGAGCCGCGACAAGTCGGCCCATCAGCAGACCCGCGACTGGGAGGCGATCAAGGCCGCCGAGCGCGCGGAGAAGGCGCAGACCGGCGCGCTGGACGGGGTGGCGGTGGCGCTGCCGGCGCTCCTGCGCGCCTACAAGTTGCAGAAACGCGCGGCGCGGGTCGGCTTCGACTGGCCCCATGCGGGCGAGGTGCTGGACAAGATCGCCGAGGAGGCGCAGGAGTTGCACGAGGCGCGCGATCTTGGCCCCGACGCGGTCGAGGAGGAGTTCGGCGACCTGCTCTTCGTCATGGTCAACCTGGGCCGGCACCTGGGTCTCGAGCCCGAGGCCGCGCTGCGCCG
>DOIS01000073.1:0-734 GCA_003511785.1 Paracoccaceae bacterium | reverse complement strand
AGCCCGAGGCCGCGCTGCGCCGGGCCAATGCCAAGTTCACCCGCCGCTTCCGCGGGATCGAGGACCGGCTGGCCGAACGGGGCAAGCGCCCCGAGGACAGCGACCTGGCCGAGATGGACGCGCTCTGGGACGCGGTGAAGGTGGACGAGAAACGCGGGGATCGGAGTTTTTGAAAAACTCCGAC
Organism: Paracoccaceae bacterium; assembly: GCA_003511785.1. Lineage (GTDB taxonomy): Bacteria > Pseudomonadota > Alphaproteobacteria > Rhodobacterales > Rhodobacteraceae > UBA7951. The sequence goes on along the minus strand of DOIS01000073.1, from coordinate 550 downwards.
CGTTTTCTCTGAAAAAACAGTCACTTGCCGGACGTTCTTAAAGCAGATCGACGCCGCCCATAGCCGCCAGCCGCTTCAGGTCGGCGGCATAGCGTTCCCGCAGCGCCGCCCGATCCGCATCGGGAAACCCGGTCAGCCCGCGCGGCTCGGTCTGCCCTGCGTGATCCGCGATCACCTGCCGCCACTGACGCTCCTTCAGCTCCTCGCCCGCGCGATAGCGCGCCTGCAACGCCTCCAGCGCGGCATCCGTGGCGCTGAGGTTCAGGCTGCGCGCGGGTTCGCGAAGCGCCACGCCCTCCAGATCCGGCGCCAGCCGGTGCAGCAGGTCCACACTCGATCCGCGCCTGTCATAGGGAATCACCGTCAGCCGCTTGGGCGCCAGCAGGTCGCGCAGTTCGGCCACGATCTCGGGCCAGCCCCGGTCCATCGCCATGAACTGCGGCACCAGATCGGCAAAGGGCGGAACCGGGTTGTCCTCGGCCCGCTTGCGCCAGGCCGACATGAACAACGCGTCATAGTCTCTTGTTATAAATAAACAATGTTCAACCGG
>DOIS01000157.1 GCA_003511785.1 Paracoccaceae bacterium | reverse complement strand
CATAGCCGCGATATTCCAGCCGTTTGAGCGCCTCGACCAGCAGGGGCGCGGCCTCGTGGCTGCCCAGGACCCCGACAATTCCGCACATTATCCTGCCTCCCGGGCGCGTCTTGCCTTGCGCGCCTTCAACATTTCGAACATCTTGCGGGCCCGGCCCGGCTTGTTCACCTGGGGCGCCCGGGCCAGGGCCAGCGCCTCGGGCTCCACGTCGCGGGTGATGACCGACCCCGTGGCGGTCATCGCACCGGCACCCACGCTCACCGGGGCCACCAGCATCGTGTCCGAGCCGATGAACGCGTCCGACCCCACCACCGTGCGATGCTTCATCACCCCGTCATAGTTGCAGGTGATCGTGCCCGCCCCGATATTGGCCCGCGCGCCGATCTCGGCATCGCCGATGTAAGAGAGATGGTTGACCTTGGCGCCCTGATCGAGCACCGCGTTCTTGATCTCGACGAAATTGCCGATGCGGCAGTCCTCGGCCAGTTCCGCGCCGGGGCGCAGCCGCGCGTAGGGCCCCACCACCGCACCGCGGCTGACATGGCAGCCCTCGAGATGCGAAAAGGCGCGGATGAGAGCACCCGATTCTACGGTGACACCGGGGCCGAAGACTACGTTGGGCTCGATCGCCGTGTCGCGGCCGATGACCGTGTCCCAGGCCAGGTGCACCGTCTCGGGCGCGGTGAGGGTGACGCCGTCCTCCATCAGCGCGGCGCGGGCGCGGGCCTGGAACACCGCCTCGGCGGCGGCGAGGTCGGCGCGCGAGTTGATGCCCAGCGTCTCGGCCTCGTCGCAGGCGATGGCGGTGGCCGACAGCCCTCGCGCCCGGGCGATTTCCACGACGTCGGTGAGGTAGTATTCGCCGGAGGCGTTGTCGTTGCCCACCGCGTCGATCAGCTCGAAGAGCGTGGTGGCGTCACAGGCCAGCAGGCCGGAATTGCAGAAGGCGATCGCGCGCTCGGCCTCGGTGGCGTCCTTGTACTCGACAATGCGGGCGAGGCTGTCGCCCTCCATCACCAGCCGACCGTAGCGTGCCGGATCGGCGGCATGGAAGCCCAGGATCACCAGGTCGTGGGCCGCGCGGGCCGCGATCATGCGGTCGAGCGTGTCGGCGCTGATGAAGGGGGTGTCGGCATAGAGCACGACCACCTCGCCCTCGAACCCCTCGAGCGCGGCGCGGGCCTGCGCGGCCGCGTGGGCGGTGCCCTGCTGGGTCTCCTGCACCACGACCCGCACGTCCTCCTCCACCGCGCGCGCGGCCTGCGTCACCGCCTCGGCCCCGTGACCGGCCACGATCACCGTGCGCGCGGGGGCGAGCGCGGCGCCGGCGCGCATGGCATGGGCCAGCATGGGGGCATGGGCGATGGGGTGCAGGACCTTGGGCAGGTCCGAGTTCATCCGGGTGCCTTTGCCTGCGGCCAGGATGACGAGGGCGATGCTCATTTGCGATTTCTCTTTGTGTTTTGCCTGCGCACCTTCTATCCGGCGGCAAAGCGGCGGCGCAACCATGCGCGCGTTCACTTGACATTGCGGGCTGCAACAGCAGGTGGCGGAAAGGCGCCGAGAGGGAGAGCGGGACCATGCGCAGTGTGATCTTCGATCTGGACGGCACGCTGGCCGATACATCTGGCGACCTGATCGCCGCAGCCAACCACTGCTTTCGCGACATGGGGATGGGCGACGTTCTCGACCCGGCGACCGACCAGGGCATCGCGCTGCGTGGCGGCAAGATGATGCTGCGGCGCGGGCTGGAGCGGCTGGACCGGGCCGACGAGGCGGTGGTCGAGCGGTATTATCCGGTGCTGCTGGAGGCCTATGGCGCCGAGATCGACACGCATTCCACGCTCTATCCCGGGGCGATGGAGGCGGTGGAGCTGCTGGCGGAGCAGGGCTATGGCGTGGGTATCTGCACCAACAAGCCCGAGGCGCTGGCCGATCTGCTGCTGACCCGGCTGGGCGTGCGCGGGGCGTTCAAGGCGCTGGTGGGGGCCGACACGCTGGCGGTCCGCAAGCCCGATCCAGAACCCCTGCGCGAGACGGCGCGGCGGCTGGGCGGCGACCCGTCCCTGTGCCTGCTGGTGGGGGATTCCGATACCGACCGCAACACGGCAAAGGCGGCGGGCGTGCCCTCGGTGCTGGTGACCTTCGGGCCGTCGGGCGAGGACATGGCGGCGCTGTCGCCGGAGGGTTTGCTCGCGCATTTCGACGATCTGCCGGAGATGGTGGCGGAGCTGATCGGGCGCAATTCCTGAGCCTGGCGCGCGGGGTAGCCGGGCATTCGGCTTTCCCGTGGAAAGCCGACCCTCCGGGGGGAGGTATTTTTCAAAGAGAAGAAGCAGGGGACGCCTCCACGCTTGACCCGGGCGAGGGCGCGTTTCACTTATGGCGCATGGACCACACCCCCGAGCGTTTCACCGGCAGTTTCACCCAGCAGGAGCCGATCCCCGAGGAGGGGATCGCGGCGGCGATAGAGGTGATGCGCAGCGGGCGGTTGCACCGCTACAACACCGCGCCGGGCGAGACGGCCGAGGTCGCCCTGCTGGAGCAGGAGTTCGCCGCGCTGACCGGGGCGCGCTTTGCCCTGGCGGTGGCCTCGGGGGGTTATGCCATGGCGACCGCGCTGCGCGCGCTGGGGGTGGGGTCGGGCGACCGGGTGCTCTCCAACGCCTTTACTCTCGCGCCGGTGCCGGGGGCCATCGCCTCGGTGGGGGCGCGGCCGGTTTTCGTGGGCGTGACCGAGGCGTTGACCATCGACCTCGACGACCTGGTGGCCAAGGCGGGGCAGGCGGAGGTGCTGCTGCTCAGCCACATGCGCGGGCATATCTGCGACATGGACGCGCTGATGGAGGTCTGCCGCGCCCACGGGCTGCGGGTGATCGAGGACTGCGCGCACACGATGGGCGCGGCCTGGGCGGGCGTGCCCTCGGGGCGGCACGGGGCGATCGGGTGTTATTCCTGCCAGACCTACAAGCACGTGAATTCCGGGGAGGGCGGGTTTCTCGTGACCGACGACGAAGAGATCGCGGCCCGCGCGGTGATGCTCTCGGGCTCCTACATGCTCTATGACCGGCATCTCGCGGCGCCTGGGCCGGAGCTGTTCGAGCAAGTGAAATACGACCTGCCCAACATCTCGGGTCGGATGGACAATCTGCGCGCCGCGATCCTGCGCCCGCAACTGGCGGCCCTGCCTGAACGGGTCGCGCGCTGGAACGCGCGGTATCGCGTGGTCGAGGACGGGCTGCGCGGCACGCCGGGGCTGAGCGTGATCGAGCGCCCGCAGGCCGAGGCCTATGTCGGTTCGTCGATCCAGGTCCTGCTGCTTGACTGGGAAGCCGAGGCGATCCGCGCGGTGGTGGCGGGATGCGCCGCGCGCGGGGTTGAGCTCAAGTGGTTCGGCGCGTCCGAGCCGGTGGGCTTCACCTCGACCTATGACAGTTGGCGCTATGCCGCGCCCGAACCGATGCCGGAGAGCGACCGGGTGTTGCACGCCATCCTCGACATGCGCATTCCGCTGACCTTCTCGGAGGCCGGTTGCGCGCTGATCGCGCGGATCATACGTGAAGAGGTGACGGCGCGGGCGCCCGAGAGCGGGCCATGAAATAGCCGCGCGTCCGAGGGAACGCACGGCCGGTGCGGTGACCCCTTGGGGATCAGAACTTGTGCACGTAGGACAGACCGACCACCATCGGGTCGATATTGGCGGTGCCGATGGGCGCGCCGTTCAGGTGCACGTCGCTGTCGATGTCCATCCAGCGCACCGGCAGGCGCAGCGCGCCCTGATCGGTGATCTGGTAGTCGGCGCCAGCCTGCAGCGCGATGCCCCAGCTGTCGTCGAGGGTCAGCGTGCCCAGCGGGGTCCGTTCCTCGAAGAAGGTGGTGTAGTTGATGCCCACGCCGAAAAACGGCTTGAACGCGCCCTGGGTCGGCACGTGGTGGTTCAGCGACAGCGTGGGCGGCAGGTGCTTGATCGTGGCGGCCTGGACCCCGCCCAGTTCGATGTCATGCTCGAAGGGCGTGGCGGCGAGCAATTCGATGCCGATATTGTCGCGGATGAAGTATTCGAAGGTGAAGATCGGGCGCAGGTCGTTGTCAGCCTCGGCTCGCAGACCGGCCAGGATGCCGTTGTTGGACTTGGGCAGCACGCCGCCCACACCGAAACCGATGGTCATGTCGCCCTGCGATTGCGCGACGGCGGCGCCGGCCAGCGTGGAAAGCGCCGCGGTCAGCGCGAGCAGGGTAGTGGTGCGAGTCATTCGAGTCGTTCCTTCAGGTTTTCTTGGTTTTGCGGCGATACTGTGCGCCGGGGACACATGCCGATTCCACGATCCATGTCAAAATCCCTTGCATTCCGGGCGGTTGAGGCGGATTTTTCGAAATGGTCATGCGGGGAGGGCAAAGCCATGAGCGAGGCGGAGAGGATGCCGGTACCGGGCCTGCGCGGCGATGGCGGCTGGGACATTCCGGACCGGCTGAACATGGCGGCGCAGGCGCTGGCGGGGCCGGGCGAGGCGCTGGCGCTGATCGACATGACCGGCGCCCGGCGGCGGGACGTGAGCCGAGCCGAGTTGCACGACCGGGTGGACGATCTGGCACGGTATCTCCTGCGCCGGGTGGCGCCGGGCGACCGGGTTGGCGTCCTGCTGGGCCAGGGGGTGGATTGCGCCGCTGCGCATCTCGCGATCTGGAAGATCGGCGCGATCTCGGTGCCGCTGTTCAAGCTTTTCAAACACGACGCGCTGGCCAGCCGGATCGGCGATGCGGGCGCAGCACTGGTGCTAACCGATGCCGAGGGCGCCGCGCTGCTGGGCGATCTGGCCCGGCCGGTGATCGCGGTCCGCGCCGGTCTGCCCGGCGGCCCGGTGCCCTTCGCCGACACCGGGCCCGAGGACCCGGCGGTCATCATCTATACATCGGGGACCACCGGCAGCCCCAAGGGCGCGCTGCACGGGCACCGCGTGCTGACCGGGCACCTGCCCGGCGTGGCGATCAGCCACGATCACCTGGGCCAGCCGGGCGACGTGATCTGGACCCCGGCCGACTGGGCCTGGATTGGGGGGCTGTTCGACGTGGCGATGCCGGGGCTCGCGCTGGGTGTGCCGGTGGTGGCGGCGCGGTTCGACAAGTTCACGCCCGAGGCCTGCGCGGCTCTGGTGGCGCGGGCCGGCGTGCGCAACGTGTTCTTTCCGCCCACCGCGCTCAGGATGCTCAAGGCGGCGGGGCAGGCGGTCCCGGGGCTGCGATCGGTCGCGAGCGGAGGCGAGCCGCTGGGGCCGGAGATGCTGGCCTGGGGGCGCGAGGCCTTCGGGCTGACCATCAACGAGTTCTACGGCCAGACCGAGTGCAACATGACCGTGAGCGCCTGCGCCGCCGATTTCGCGCCGCGCCCGGGCGCCATCGGCAAGCCGGTGCCGGGTCACGTGGTCGAGGTGATCGACGATCATGGCCGGCCGACGCAGGGCGAGGGCGATATCGCGGTGCGGCGCGGCTCGGCCAGCATGATGCTGGGCTACTGGAACAACGCGCGTGCCACCGAGGACAAGTATCGGAGCGACTGGATGCTGACCGGAGACCGGGGGGAGTGGGACGGCGACCACCTGCGATTCAAGGGGCGTGAGGACGACGTGATCACCAGCGCCGGCTATCGCATCGGCCCGGCCGAGATCGAGGATTGCCTGCTGACCCACCCGGCGGTGGCCACGGTGGGGGTGGTGGGCAAGCCCGACCCGCTGCGCACCGAGATCGTCAAGGCCTATGTCGTGTTGAAGGGCGGGGCCGGCGTGACCGCCGAAGAGCTTCAAAACCACGTGAAGGACCGGCTCACGGCCTATGCCTATCCGCGCGAGGTGACGTTTCTCGAGGCGCTGCCGATGACGGTGACGGGCAAGGTAATCCGCAAGGAACTGAAGGCGCGCGCGGCGGCCGAGACGTGATTTTGGTGCGTCCCATTCCGTTTCGTGATTTCAAATTTTTGTCGGAATCGTTTGGCAAGGCTGTTCTCATCGCAATTTCGGGCAGGAGAAAATGGGCGGTCAGGTCATTCCGTTTCGTCCGCGCAAAGCCCTTGGAAAGCGCCTCGGCCGAAAGGGGCCCTTGCCAGGCTATCGCGATGGTCGACCCGGGCGCAGGGTGCGCCTGGATCGTCTGGCGTTCCTTCTGGCACTTGTTCTTCTCGGCTTGCAGGCCATCCCCGATACAGTCACCGCGGTCGCGGCGCCCCGGACCGGCGGCGGGTGCCGTGTGCTCTCGGTCACTGATGGGGACACGATACGCTTGTGGTGTCCGGGACGCGGCGTCGAGCGCGCGCGGCTGATGGGCTTCGACGCCCCGGAAAAGTTCTCGCCTGGATGTGCGTCCGAGTTGAGCCGGGCCATCCGGGCCACCTGGCATTTGCGCTGGCTGCTTGCCAAGGCAGAGGACGTGGCTGTCGTGCGCGAAGGCACCGACCGGTACGGGCGCGCGCTGGTGCGGGCCTGGATCGACGAAGAGGCGCTTGCCTTGCGCATGGTCCGTGACGGGCAGGCGCGCATCTATTCGGGCGGTCCGCGTGCCGGGTGGTGCGCCTAGCCGGGTCTTGTGAAGCCCCGACAAACATGGCGAAACCTGCATGTGTATTCCGCTGTATCCTGCGGCGATTGGGCCCGGCGGACTGGCCGGGCTTCGGTTGACGCTCTACACTCACGGGAGTAGAGAAGCCCCCAAGTGAAACCGCCTGTGGATGGCGCCATAACGCGCCCGTGCGGGAAAGGAGCAACTCGTGGAAGAGATGTTGCGGGAATACCTCCCGATTCTGGTGTTTCTGGCCGTGGCCGTCGGGCTGGGGCTGGTGCTGATTCTGGCCGCCGTGGTGCTGGCCGTGCGCAATCCCGACCCCGAGAAGGTGAGCGCCTATGAATGCGGCTTCAACGCCTTCGACGATGCGCGGATGAAGTTCGACGTGCGCTTCTATCTGGTGGCGATCCTGTTCATCATCTTCGACCTGGAAATCGCCATGCTGTTCCCCTGGGCCGTGGGCTTCCAGTTCCTCAGCGACGCGGCCTTCTGGTCGATGATGGTGTTCCTGGGCGTTCTGACCATCGGCTTTGCCTATGAATGGAAGAAAGGGGCGCTGGAATGGGAGTGAACGAGACCGACACCGATGCCCGCGTGACTCAAGTGCAGGGCGACGGGCAGCAGACCCCGCGCGTGAAATCCGGCCCCTCGGCGCTGGCGCCCTATGCCGCGAATACCGCCGGGGCCGACCCCGAGGTGGCCGCCAGCGCGCTCAACGCGCAGCTTCAGGACAAGGGCTTCCTGCTGACCACGACCGAGGACATCATCAACTGGGCGCGCACCGGCTCGCTGCACTGGATGACCTTCGGCCTGGCCTGCTGCGCGGTCGAGATGATGCATACCTCGATGCCGCGCTATGACGCCGAACGTTTCGGCATCGCGCCGCGCGCCTCGCCGCGCCAGTCCGACGTGATGATCGTGGCCGGCACGCTGACCAACAAGATGGCCCCGGCGCTGCGCAAGGTCTATGATCAGATGCCCGAGCCGCGCTACGTGGTGTCGATGGGCTCCTGCGCCAATGGCGGGGGCTACTACCACTACAGCTATTCGGTGGTGCGCGGCTGCGACCGGGTCGTGCCGGTGGACATTTACGTACCCGGCTGCCCGCCCACCGCCGAGGCGCTGCTCTACGGGTTGATGCAGTTGCAGCGCAAGATCCGCCGCACCGGAACGATCACGCGCTGAAGCCGGCGCCTTGAGGCGCGCGGGCCGCCCTTGCGCGAATGGAGAAGAGACGATGACCGAGGCACTCACCGAACTGGGCCAGCATATCGAAGCCAAGCGCCCCGATTGCGTGCTGGGCTGGAAGATCTCCTGGGGCGAGCTGACCCTGGACGTGACCCCGTCGAGCCTGCCGGGCCTGGTCGAGTTCCTGCGCTCCGACCCGACCTGCAAGTTCTCGACCCTGGTGGACATCACCGCGGTGGACTATCCCGAACGGCCCAAGCGGTTCGACGTGGTCTATCACCTGCTGTCAATGTATCAGAACCACCGCGTCCGGCTGCGCGCCGCGATCCGCGAGGACGAGATCATGCCCTCGATCACCGGGGTGCATCCCTGCGCCGACTGGTTCGAGCGCGAGGTGTTCGACATGTTCGGCATCCTGTTCTCCGGCCACCCGGACCTGCGCCGCATCCTGACCGATTACGGGTTCCGCGGGCATCCGCTGCGCAAGGATTTCCCGACCACGGGCTATACCGAGGTCCGCTATGACGAGGCCGAGAAGCGCGTGGTCTACGAGCCGGTGAAACTGGTGCAGGAGTACCGCCAGTTCGATTTCATGTCGCCCTGGGAAGGGGCCGACTACATCTTGCCCGGCGACGAGAAATCGGGCGAGAAGTCGGAGGCCAAGTGATGGAGTTCCTGATCTGGATCGTCGTCACCGTGGCGACCATCATCCCGATGGTGAAGCTCCTGCCGCATTTCGGCATCAAGCCCGCCTGGGCGGCGGTCTGCGTGATCCCGGTGGGCGTCCTGATCCTGCTTTGGGTGATGGCGATGAAACTTCAAGAGTTGGAGAGACGCTGATGGACGGCTCCAAAGGTATCGAAGACGCCCAGACGGGCGAGCAGAAGATCCGCAATTTCAACATCAACTTCGGCCCGCAACACCCTGCGGCGCATGGGGTTTTGCGTCTGGTCCTGGAACTGGACGGCGAGATCGTGGAACGCTGCGACCCGCATATCGGCCTGCTGCATCGCGGCACCGAGAAGCTGATGGAGAGCCGCACCTATCTCCAGAACCTGCCCTATTTCGACCGGCTCGACTATGTCGGCACGATGAACCAGGAGCACGCCTGGTGCCTGGCCATCGAGAAGCTGACCCGCGCCGAGGTGCCACGCCGGGCGCAGCTGATCCGCGTGCTCTATTGCGAGATAGGGCGCATCCTCAACCACCTGCTGAACGTGACCACGCAGGCGCTGGACGTAGGCGCCCTCACGCCGCCGGTCTGGGGCTTCGAGGAGCGCGAGAAGCTGATGATCTTCTACGAGCGGGCCTGCGGCGCGCGGCTGCACGCGGCCTATTTCCGCCCCGGCGGCGTGCACCAGGACCTGCCGCCCGAGCTGCTCGACGATATCGAGAAATGGGCGCTGGACTTCCCCAAGTTCCTCGACGACATCGACGGGCTGCTGACGGAAAACCGCATCTTCAAGCAGCGCAACGTCGATATCGGCGTGTTCGACAAGGACACCGTGCTGGAATGGGGCTTTTCGGGCATCATGGCGCGTTCGGCGGGGCTCGCGTGGGACCTGCGCCGCGCACAGCCCTACGAGTGCTATGACGAGTTCGAGTTCCAGATCCCCGTGGGCAAGAACGGCGACTGCTATGACCGCTACCTGATGCGCATGGAAGAGATGCGCCAGTCCGCGCATATCATGCTCCAGGCCATCGAGAAGCTGCGCGCCCCAGAGGGCAAGGGCGACATCCTGGCCCGCGGCAAGCTGACCCCGCCGCCGCGCGCCGAGATGAAGACCTCGATGGAGGCCATGATCCATCACTTCAAGCTCTACACCGAGGGCTTCCACGTGCCCGAGGGCGAGGTTTACGCCGCCGTCGAGGCGCCCAAGGGCGAATTCGGCGTCTATCTGGTCGCCGACGGCACCAACCGGCCCTACCGCGCCAAGATCCGCGCGCCGGGTTATCTGCATCTTCAGGCCATGGACCACATCGCCGTGGGCCACCAGCTGGCCGACGTAGCGGCGATCATCGGCTCCATGGACGTGGTGTTCGGGGAGATCGACCGCTGATGCTCGAGACGCCCACAACCGTGTTCGGCTGGGCCGTGGCGATCTTCCTGATCGCGGTCACGGCGCTCTTGGCCATGAACAAGAGCACGGGGCTCAAGCTGGTTCAGCACCGCGTCGAGATGCTGCCCCAGGCGCTTCTGGTGCGCTATGCCGGCATGAGCGTGCTGGCGCTGATCGCCGTGTGGCTGAACGCGCCGCGCTTCCTGGCCGCCATCCTGCTGAGCTTTGCCGTGATCGGGCTGGGCGACGCCTTCATCTATCGCCGGGCGGGGCATCCGTTCTGGCTGCATCTTGCCGCGGGCGCCGCGGCGGCCATCGCCGCCGTCGTCACGCTGTTTGCCATTCCCTGAGGACCGTTCATGCTCCGCAGACTTCACGACACGCAACCCGAGAGCTTCGCCTTCACCCCCGCCAACCTGGACTGGGCCCGCGCGCAGCTGACCAAGTACCCCGAGGGGCGCCAGGCCAGCGCCATCATCCCGCTTCTGTGGCGCGCGCAGGAGCAGGAGGGCTGGCTGAGCCGCCCGGCCATCGAATACGTGGCCGATATGCTGGACATGGCCCGTATCCGTGCGCTGGAAGTGGCCACGTTCTACTTCATGTTCCAGCTGCAACCCGTTGGCAGCGTTGCCAATATCCAGATCTGCGGCACCACCTCCTGCATGATCTGCGGGGCCGAGGACCTGGTTGCCGTCTGCCGTGACAAGATCGCGCCCAAGCCGCACATGCTGTCCGATGACGGCAAGTTCTCCTGGGAAGAGGTCGAATGTCTCGGCGCCTGCGCCAACGCGCCCATGGCCCAGATCGGCAAGGATTACTATGAGGACCTGACCGCCGAGCGGCTGGGCGAGATCATCGACGCGCTGGCCGCGGGCGAGGTGCCGGTGCCCGGGTCGCAGACCGGGCGCTTTTCCTCCGAGCCGGCAGCTGGGCTGACCAGCCTCAAGGAGTTCGACAGCGGCCGCACCCAGTATAACGCCAGCGTGCAGCTTGCCGTCGATCTGGGCGACACGGTCAAGCGCATCGACGGCACCGAGGTGCCGATTCTGACGCCCTGGCTCGACGCCGCAAAGAAGCGCAGCCCCGAGGCCGGCAAGACGCCCGAGGCGCCCGCCGACCGGGCCGAGGGGCACCCGGTGGACGAGACCGGCATCTCCAGGCAGACCGCGCCGGCGACGCCCAAGGGCAAGCCGGGCGACCCGACCGAGGACACCCACGCGGGTGAGGGCGGCGCGCTGGGCGGCGAGGCCAAGCCGGTGACGCTGGAGGCCCCTCGCGGGGATGGGCCGGACGACCTGAAACAGCTCAAGGGCGTCGGCCCCAAGCTGGAAAAGACGTTGAACGAGTTGGGAATCTACCATTTCGACCAGATCGCGGCCTGGACCCCGGCGGAAATCGCCTGGGTGGACGATAGGCTGCGCTTCAAGGGCCGGATCGAGCGCGATGGCTGGATCGAGCAGGCCAAGACGCTGGCCTCCGGCGGCGAGACCGAGTTTTCCGCGCGCGCCAAGGGGGCGCCCGGTGACGACGACGCGTGAGGCGTCACGAGACAGGGGCTTCGATGAGTGAGCCGACCGAACAGGCCATGGCCCGCAAGGGCCGCCATATCGCGCTGGTGATCGCCATCGCCATGCTGGGCTGGCTGGGGCCATGTCGCTCTTCATCGGGCCCGCGCTGGGGCTGCCGGGGCGTTTCGCGCCCCTGTTCGACCTGGCCGCGTTGGCGGCGCTGGTTTACGCGCTGGTCAACATCTATCAACTCTGGCGCATGCGCCGGGACAGCCAAGGGTAGGCACGACATGCTGAAGGATCAGGACCGGATCTTCACCAACCTCTACGGGATGCATGACCGCAGCCTGAAGGGCGCGCAGGCGCGCGGCCATTGGGACGGCACCGCCGGCATCATCGACAAGGGGCGCGACTGGATCATCCAGCAGATGAAGGACAGCGGGCTGCGCGGACGCGGCGGCGCGGGCTTTCCCACGGGTCTGAAATGGTCCTTCATGCCCAAGGAGAGCGACGGGCGCCCGTCCTACCTGGTGGTCAATGCCGACGAGTCGGAGCCCGCGACCTGCAAGGACCGCGAGATCATGCGCCACGATCCGCATACGCTGATCGAGGGCTGCCTGATCGCGTCCTTCGCCATGGGGGCGCATGCCTCCTATATCTACATTCGAGGCGAGTACATCCGCGAGCGCGAGGCGCTTCAGGCAGCCATCGACGAGGCCTATGACGCCGGCATGATCGGCAAGAACGCCTGCGGCTCGGGCTGGGATTTCGACCTCTACTTGGTGCATGGCGCCGGGGCCTATATCTGCGGCGAGGAAACCGCCCTGCTGGAAAGCCTCGAGGGCAAGAAGGGGATGCCCCGGATGAAGCCGCCATTCCCGGCGGGCGCTGGGCTCTATGGCTGCCCGACCACGGTGAACAACGTTGAATCGATCGCGGTGGTCCCCACCATCCTGCGCCGCGGCGCCGAATGGTTCGCCAGTTTCGGCCGGCCCAACAACGCGGGCACCAAGCTGTTCGCGCTCACGGGCCACGTCAACAACCCCTGCGTTTTCGAAGAGGCCATGAGCCTTCCCGTGCGCGAGCTGATCGACAAGCATGGCGGCGGCATTCGCGGCGGCTGGGACAATCTCAAGGCGATCATTCCCGGCGGCGCCTCCTGCCCGGTGCTGCCCAAGGACGCGTTGGACGACGCGATCATGGATTTCGACTGGATGCGCGAGAACAAGTCCAGCCTCGGCACCGGCTGCATGATCGTGATGGATCAGAGCACCGATGTCATCAAGGCCGTGTGGCGCCTGTCCAAGTTCTTCAAGCATGAAAGCTGCGGCCAGTGCACGCCCTGCCGCGAGGGCACCGGCTGGATGATGCGGGTGATGGATCGCCTCGTGACCGGCGAGGCCGAGGTCGAGGAGATCGACATGCTGCTCGACGTGACCAAGCAGGTCGAAGGCCACACGATCTGCGCCCTGGGCGACGCGGCGGCCTGGCCGATCCAGGGCCTGATCCGGCATTTCCGCGAGGAAATCGAGGACCGCATCAAGGCCAAGAAGACCGGGCGCATGGGCGCCATAGCGGCGGAGTGATCCCGATGGCGCGGCTCCTGGTGTCTGTTCTGATCCCCGTGCTGGCTCTGGCCGGGCTGAGCGCCTGCCAGCGGCCCGAGGACCGCGTGGCCTTCGACGGGGTGACGTTCAAGACCAAGGCTAAGCGCATCGACGACGACTGGAACATGTTCACCGTCACGGTTTCGCCCGCGGCCGCCTCGCTCGAGGGGGCGCGCCAGGCCGGGCGCTATGAGGCCACGCGCTACTGCATCGGCGTGGCGGGCACCTCCGAGGTGCTTTGGACCGTGGGCCCCGAGACCGAGCCGCTGCGCATCGACGGCGACACGCTGACCTTCCAGGGGGAATGCAACCCGTGATAGATCGGAAGAGCACACG
>DOIS01000292.1 GCA_003511785.1 Paracoccaceae bacterium | reverse complement strand
CAGGCGATTGCAAGCAATCACCGAGAGGCGGGCGCGGCCCGGGGAAAGCCCCGGGCAAGACGCTTAAGTCGTCGCGCGCCATTCTCAAGTGAGCCTCAATAGATCTCGAACAGCCCGGCCGCACCCATGCCGCCGCCGATGCACATGGTCACGATGCCCAGCTTGGCGCCGCGCCGCTTGCCCTCGCGCATCAGGTGCCCGGTCATCCGCGCGCCGGTCATGCCGAACGGGTGGCCGATGGCGATCGAGCCACCGTTCACGTTGCACTTCTCGTCGTCGATGCCCAGCTTGTCGCGGCAATAGAGCGCCTGGGAGGCGAAGGCCTCGTTCAACTCCCACAGGTCGATATCGTCCACCGTCAGCCCGTGGCGCTCCAGCAGGCGCGGCACGGCGAAGACCGGGCCGATGCCCATCTCGTCGGGCTCGCAACCCGCGACGCAGAACCCCTTGAAGGCGCCCATCGGCTCCAGCCCGCGCTTCTCGGCCTCGGCCGCCTCCATCAGCACCAGCGCCGCCGCCCCGTCGGACAGCTGCGAGGCATTGCCGGCGGTGATGTAGTTCCCGGCCCCACGCACCGGCTCCAGCCCGGCCAGACCGTCCAGCGTGGTCTGCGGCCGGTTGCACTCGTCGCGGTCCACCGTGACCTCGCGCATCGAGACCTCGCCGGTCTCCTTGTCCTTCACCGCCATGGTGGCCTGCATCGGCACGATCTCGTCGTCGAAGAGGCCCTTCTCCTGCGCCGCAGCGATGCGCTGCTGGCTGCGCAGACCGTATTCGTCCTGCGCCTCGCGGCTGATGCCGTAGCGCTCGGCCACGATATCGGCGGTCTCGATCATGGTCATGTAGATGGCGGGCTTGTTCTCGGCGATCCAGGCCTCGGGCGCCGAACGCGCCTGCGGCTGCACCAGCGAGATGCTTTCCACCCCGCCGGCCACCATCGGTCCCGATCCGCCCTCGGTGATCGCCTGCGCGGCCAGCGCCACGGTCTGCAAGCCCGAGGAACAGAAGCGGTTCACGGTCATGCCCGAGGCGGTGATGGGCAGGCCCGCACGGATGGCGATCTGCCGCCCGATGTTGGAGCCGGTCTCGCCCTCGGGAAAGCCGCAGCCGATGATGCAATCCTCGATCTCCGACCCGTCCAGCCCGGCCCGCTCCACTGCGGCCTGCACCGCGTGGCCGCCCATGGTGGCGCCGTGGGTCACGTTGAACGACCCGCGGAAGGATTTGGCCAGCCCGGTGCGGGCGGCCGATACGATAACGGCCTGTTTCATGCGCTGGCCTCCTTGTTGAGATCCTCGAAATTGCGCCCTTCGGACACCAGTTTTTCCAGAAGCGGCGCGGGCTGCCAGAACACCGGGTCCTCCTTGCCCCACGTGCGGATGTCCTCGAGCAGACCTTCGAGCCCCTGCATGTCGGCCCATTTCATCGGCCCGCCGCGATAGCGCGGAAAGCCGTAGCCGTAAAGCAGCGTCACATCCACGTCGAGCGGGCGGCGCGCGATGCCTTCGCCCACCACCTTGGCCGCCTCGTTGACCATCGCGGCCATGTAGCGGCGCACAATCTCGTCGTCCGAGAAGTCACGGCGCGTGATCCCCTGCTCCTTCCGCTCGGCCTCGATCAGCGGCATCACCTCGGCGTTGGGTTTGCGTTTGCGGGGGCCGTCGGCGTAGTCGTAATAGCCCTTGCCGGTCTTCTGGCCGAAATGCCCGTCCTCGCAGAGCTTGTCGGCATAGGTGCTGTCGCGGGCGCCCTCGGGCAGCCCCTCTGCGCGCTTGCGCTTGCGCACGGCCCAGCCGATGTCGAGACCGGCCAGGTCGGCCACCGCGAAGGGGCCCATCGCGAAACCGAACTTCTCAAGCGCCGCGTCGATCTGGTAGGGGGTCGCACCGTCCAGCACCATGTGATCCGCCGCCGTGCGATAGGTCGACAGGATACGATTGCCGATGAACCCGTCGCACACGCCCGCGCGGACCGAAACCTTGCCCATCGCCTTGCCCAGGGCAAAGCCGGTGGCGGTGACCTCGGGCGCGGTCTTGTCCGCCACGACGATCTCCAGGAGCTTCATCACATGGGCGGGCGAGAAGAAATGCAGGCCGATCACGTCCGCGGGCCGCGAGGTGGAGGCGGCGATCTCGTTCACGTCGAGATAGGAGGTGTTGGTGGCCAGCACCGCGCCGGGCTTGCACGCGGCATCGAGCTTGGCGAAGACCTGCTTCTTGACGTCCATGTCCTCGAACACCGCCTCGATCACCAAGTCGGCCCGGGCGAGATCGTCGTAGGAAGTCGTGACGGTGAGCGCCTCGTTCAGAAGCGCGTCATGTTTCTCCTGGTTGATCTTGCCGCGCTTCAACGCGCCGGCGAGGTTGTTGCCGATCCGGCCCTTGGCGGCCTGTGCCGCGTCGTCGCTCATCTCGACCAAGGTGACGGTCAGGCCCGAGAGCAGCGCCGATGTGGCGATGCCCGCGCCCATCGTCCCGCCGCCGATCACGCCGATGGCCTTGACCGAACGCGGCGCGACGCCGTCCAACTCGGGCAGCCTGGCCACCGCGCGCTCGGCGAAGAAGGCATGGATCAGCCCCTCGCGCTGGTCGCTGTTCATCAACTCCATGAACAGCTCGCGCTCACGCTTCATGCCCTGCTCGAAAGGCAGCTCGCAGGCCGCCTGCACTGCGCGCACGGCGGTGGCGGGCGAAATCTGTCCGCGCGAGGCGGCGAGGGTCTGTTCATAGACCGTGTCGAAATCCGCGCCTTGCGGGTTGGGCATCTCGCTGACCGCGCGGCGTGGCGCACCCTCGGCCACCAGCTCGCGCGCATAGGCCAGCCCGATCTCACGCGGCTCCCCTTCCTCGATGCGATCGATCAGCCCGATCTGCTTCGCAGCGCCCGCCTTGACGTGACGCCCCGAGGTGATGAGGTCGAGCGCCGAGTCCACCCCCACCAGGCGCGGCAGGCGCTGGGTGCCGCCGGCGCCGGGCAGGATGCCCAGATGCACCTCGGGCAGGCCGACGCGGGCCGAAGGAACGGCGATGCGGTAATGCGCGCCCAACGCCACCTCCAGCCCGCCGCCCAGGGCAGTGCCGTGAAGGGCGACCACAACCGGGATGGTGGCGGCCTCGATCCGGTCGCAGACCTCGGGCAGGCCGGGCTCGAGCGGTGGCTTGCCGAACTCGCGGATATCGGCACCGGCGAAGAAGGTGCGCCCCTTGCCGTAGATCAGGATGGCCTTGGCGCCCTCCCTCTCGGCCCGCGCGATGCCGTCCACCAGACCCTGGCGCACGGCCTGGCCCAGCGCGTTGACCGGCGGGTTGTCGGCGGCAAGCACGGCAATGTCGTCGATGAGTTCGTAACCGATGGCGTCGGACATCGGGGGGCTCCTCCCTGCTAACATGGCGCGGTGCGAACGCGCCTCGCTCCCGGGCGGAAGCTTAAACGGGCTCCCGGCCTGGCGCTAGATGACCTTGCGTCATAAGCGCGGCGGTTGCGGCCGGGCGCAGGACATTTCGCACAGCGGAATGGAATTCCAATTACTGCGGGCGCAGACTAGGCAAATCCCGGCGGCGCGCAAGCGCGATTCGGAGATGCCGAGGCGTCGATACTCAGGGCCGGGCGATAAGGCCCTCCGACACCCAGGCGTCAAAAATCTCCAGCACCTTCTCGGCGAAGGCGTCGTCGTTGATATGGGCGTCCAGTTCATGCAGCGCCGCGTTGGCCGGCATGCATCCCCGCATCTCGTCACAGAAAGCCGCCAAGCCCTCGGCATCGTGCAGGTCGGCCCCGGGCCGGTCCCATTCGTTGCAGCCGCCGGTGGGTAGGATCACCGCCACCGGCGCGGTCGCCTCGGTCAGCTTGTCGCAGATCGCGCGGGCCACCTGGCGGCGTTCACCGGCTTCGAGCACCGCCGAGGTCAACAAGCGGTTGTGCGCATGGGTCGGGCGCCCTTCGAGCGGGGCTGGCACCGGCTGCCAGCCCACGAAATCGACCAGGTCATAGCAGCCCGGCGCCACCAGTTGCGGTATGCCCGCGCGCCCGGCATGGGTCATCCGGTCGGCCCCGGCCGAGAGCCCGCCGAAAAGGTGGTTGGAGACCTCCTGCGGCGCGAAATCCATCACGCAGGCAAAGGCGCCCTCGCCTGCCAGCGACTCGAAGGCGCGCCCGCCCATGCCGGTGGCATGGAACACCGCGACCTCGTATCCGCGCGCCTCCAGCGCCGGTTTCAGCGCCACCATGTAGCGCAGCACCGTCTTGCCGAAACTGGTCATGCCGATCAGCGGTCGGTCACGGTCGGGCGCCACCGCCGCCCGGGCGGCCCCCAGCACCGCGCCCGCGGCCTGGCTGAGCGACGCCTTGCAGATCGAGTTGAGGCCGTAGAGCCCGCCCGCCCAAAGGATCATCTGCACATCCGCCGGAATGCGCCCGGGCGGCAGGAGCGGCGAAAAGGCCACGGTCGAGACCACGTATTTCGGCACGCCCAGCGGCAGCGCCGCGCAGAGGTCCGGCGCCAGGTCGGTGCCCATGGTGCCGCCCAGCACGATCACCCCGTCGATCCGCCCCGCGCGGTAAAGCTCCAACGCCTTGGCCGCCGCGCCCTGCGCCATGATCTGCATGGCGCGGTTCTCGTCCCCGCTGTCTATGGCAACCTCGATGCTGCTGCCGCCCGCCTCGGCCACGGCGTGCTTGCTGATATCGGTTGGGGCCGAGGGGTCGCCCAGAACGCTCAAGTCCATGGACAGCACGGCGCCGCCCTGCCCCCGGATCACCTCCGCGATGAAATTCAACTCGTCGTCCTTGGTGTCATAGGTGCCGGCGACCAGGATGGTCTTGGTTTCGCTCATGTTGCCTCCCTCAGATCAATGGCGGGCGCGGAGTGCAGCGGCGGCGTGCGCGGATCATGCGGCGGCGCGCCTGGTGCTCACGGGTCTTCCGGCCGGCCAGGCGGTTGGTGAAATGGCTGGAGACATACCTGGCGTCCCACTCCGCGGCGCGCAGGGTGCGGCGGTCGCGCCAGACGGTGCGCAGGTGATTGGCCAGCACCAGCACGATCACCATGAAGAGGATGAGGGCGATGGGCCGGTCGATGAAGTCCATCGGCTCCTTCACGCGGGCCATGGCCGCGCGCAGCTTCACCTCCATAATCCCGCCCAGCACCATCCCGAGGATGATCGGCACCACGGGCATCGACAGACGCTTGAGCACATAGCCCAGCAGCCCGAACCCGGCGGCCAGCAGGCAATCGGTGGCCGAATTGCGCAAGCTATAGACCCCCACGAAGCTGAGCGTCAGGATGCAGACGCCCAGAAAGCGGTTGGGGATGCGCACCACCTGCACCAGCGACTTGGTGGCGAAGAGCAGAAAGACCAGCACCAGCACGTTCAGCACCAGCAGCGCCAGGTAGAGCGCCACGACGAAATCCATGTCGTTCTGGAACAGCCCCGGCCCGGGCACGACGTTGTGGACGTAGAAGACCGAGAGCATCATCGCGGTCAGCGCCTCGCCCGGGATGCCCAGCGCCAGGAGCGGCACCATGGCGGCGGCGGGCACGGCGTTGTTGGCGGTCTCGGCGGCGATCAGACCCTCCGAGGAGCCGTGCCCGAAATCCTGCGGCCGCTTCGAACTGCGCTGCGCATAGGTGTAGGACATGAACTGCGCGGTGAACTCGCCCACCCCGGGGATCATCCCCATGACCACGCCGAAGCTGGCCGAGACACCGGCCACGCGCGGATGGCGGGACAACTCGCGCAGGCCCTGGAACATGCCGCCCGACAACCGCATCAGGCGGATGCGCTCATCCTCGCTCATCAGAAGCACGAAGGCCTGGGAGAGAGCGAAGAGGCCCAGCACCACGACGATCAGGTCCACGCCGCTGGAGAGGAACTGCGTGTCGAAGGTGTAGCGTTGGGTGTATTTCACGGGCTCCAGCCCGATGGACTGGATGAAGATGCCCAGGCCCGCCAGCGCAGCGGCGATCAGGGTCTGGCCCCGGTGGGCGACGACCACGAGGATCAGGCCCAGCAGCGCGGCGAGGAAGATCTCGCGGCTGCCGAATATGGGCGCGATACGGGCCAGCACGGGGGTGAAGAGGATCAGGCAGATCACCGAGAAGACGCCGCCGAAGAAGCTGGCGGAATAGGCCAGGCTCAGCGCGCGGCGCGGCTCGCCCCGCGCGGTGATGGGATAGCCGTCATAGGTGGTCAGCGCGTTGACCGCCGTGCCGGGGGTGTTGATGAGGATGGCCGGGATCGCCCCGCCATACATGGAACTGCCGTAGATGCCCAAAAGGACCGTGAGGCCCACGATGGGGTCCATGCTGAAGGTGGCGGGCAGCAGGATGGCGATGGCCACGGCGGGGCCGACACCCGGGATGGCGCCGATCAGCACGCCGCCGACCGAACCCGCCAGCAAGGCCAGCGCCACGTCCCAGCGCGACAGGATCTCGGTGGCCGATAGGATCAGCTCCATTCAGGGGCTCCCTTCGGGTGACACGGGGAAAAGGATTTTCGAAAATCCTTTCCAAGAGTTTTCGAAAACTCT
>DOIS01000395.1 GCA_003511785.1 Paracoccaceae bacterium | reverse complement strand
TGCTGGCCTGCACCACCTGGAAGGGCCAGATCGCGGGCCTGTCGGTGGTGCCGGAAGAGGGGCTCGAAGTCGTCGTCACGGGCCGCCTCACAGCTTTTGGCGCGCAGTCGAAATACAACCTGAACGTCGACGAGGTGGCCGTAGCCGGGCAAGGCGCGCTGATGGCGCTGCTGGAAAAACGCAAGAAACAGCTCGAATCCGAAGGGCTCTTCGCGCCCGAGCGCAAGCAGCCCCTGCCCTTCCTGCCGCAGATCATCGGCGTCGTCACCTCGCCCTCGGGCGCGGTGATCCGCGACATCCTGCACCGCCTGCGCGAGCGGTTCCCCCGCAAGGTGCTGATCTGGCCGGTGGCGGTGCAGGGCGCGGCCTGCGCGCCCGAGGTGACCCGCGCGATCGACGGGTTCAACCGCCTCACTCCGGGCGGCGGGCTGCCCCGGCCGGATCTTGTGATCGTGGCGCGCGGCGGCGGCTCGGTCGAGGATCTCTGGGGCTTCAACGAGGAGATCGTGGCCCGCGCCGCTGCCGCCTCCGAGATCCCGTTGATCTCGGCGGTGGGGCACGAGACCGACACCACGCTGATCGACTACGTGGCCGACCGCCGCGCGCCCACGCCCACCGCCGCCGCCGAACTCGCGGTGCCGGTGCGGGTCGAGCTGGCGGCCTGGGCCGACCAGATGGGCGCGCGGCTGACCCGCTGCGCGCTGGCCGGGCTGCGTCAAAGAAACCAGAGGCTCGGCGACCTGGCGCGGGTGCTGCCGCGCGGCGACAGCCTGCTCGACGGGCCGCGCCAGCGCCTCGACCGCGTTGCCGAGGCGCTGCCCAATGCGCTCACCGCCGGGGTGCAGCGGCGCCGGCTGAAACTGGTGGAATGCGCGGGCCACCTGCGCCCGGCCGCACTGTCGCGCCTCGTGGCCGAACGGCGCGAGCGGCTGGCGGCCCGCGGCGCGGCGCTCGATCCGCGCGGGCTGGACCGGCGGCTGGCCGAGCGCCGCCGCGCCCTCGACGAGTGGTCGGGACGGCTGGAGCGCGCGGCCAAAGGACAGGTGGCGCGCAAGCGGGCCGATTTCCTGCCCTGCGCCCGGCAGTTGAGCCTGCGCCCGATCCGCGACCGGATCGCCAATGAGAGCGAGAGGCTCCGCGCCCGGCTGCGGGCTCTGGACCGTGCCGGTCAGAGCCAGATCGCCGATTGGCGCGCCCAGGTCGAGGCCCGCGCGCGGTTGCTCTCGACGCTCGGCTACGAGGCCACGCTGGCGCGCGGCTATGCCGTTGTCTGGGAGGGCGAGACGCTGGTGACCAGCAGGGCGCGCGCCGAGCAGGCGGCGATGCTGGAGGTGCAGTTTGCCGACGGTCGCCTGCGCGTGGGCAAGGCCGGCGGCGCGAAACCGACCCGCCCGCGCCCCGGGGGTGCGGATGCGCCGGACCAAGGCTCGCTGTTCTAACACACCGCGGGCGCGGCCCAAGGACCCGCGCCCGCCCCCCGCGATGATTTGCGGTCGGTGCGCCCCCTAGGGGCGTTCGGCTCAGACCCCGACCTCAGGGCCGAGGCAGATCATTTCCCGGCCGGTCTCCTCAGCCTCGTAGAGTTCGATCTCGGCCGGGTCGCCTTGGAAACGCGCGGTCAGCCCGCCCGGTGTCTCGGTAAAGGTCCAGCACTGCGGCTCGGGATGGTCCTCGTAGACGAAGCAGATGCGGCCTGCCTGCTCGTACCAGTGCCCTTCGCGGCAATCTCCGTCGAGAAAGGACCAGATCACCCGCCGGCCCGGCAAGTAGCGTTCGACCCCGTAGGCCTCGCCATCCATCCCGTAAAACAGCGTCTTGCCGCGCGTATAGGCATCGAAGGCCTCGGCGCTCATTTGCGCCGCAGCGGGCAGCGGCAGGGCGAGGAACAGGGCGGGAATCAGCGCGCGCAACATGGGGCGAGCGTGGCAGATCACGCACCCGCGCGCCACTCTCACGCGGCCTGGTTTCTCTCCAGCGCGCGCAGGCGGCGATGCATGACGCGGCGCCAGAGCGGCGGCACCAATGCCAGGGCGCCCATCGCCGGCAACCCGCGCGGCAGCACCGGCATCCGCGCGGGGTCGAGCCGCAGGGCTGGGAAAGGCCGGCCCGCGTTCAGATGATGGTCGGAATGGTGCGGCGCGTTCAGCATCATCGCCGCCGAATACCAGGGCGCCGCGTTCCAGGAATGCTGCGGCCCCTGACGCTCGGGGCGTCCGTCGGGGCCGGGGGCACGGCGCAGCCCGTAGTGCTGGACGTAATCGACGAGGATCAACTGGCTGTGCGCATAGACCGCCACCAGCCCCCAGGCCAGCACGCCGCCCGGCCCGGCCAGCGCCCAGGCCAGCGCCAGGCAGGCGGCCGATCCGGCCAGGTACCACGGGTAGGGATGACGCAAGCCTCGCCGCCCGCGCCGCGTTTCGGCCCGCCAGCCTTCGCGGAACGACCCGGCCCAGGCGCGCGGCCAGAAACGGTAGAAGCTTTCGCCCTTGCGCGCGGAATTGGGGTCGGCGTCGGTGGCGACATGGATATGATGCACCAGCGGATGTGCCGAGGCATGATGCCCGAACAGAAGCGTCGTGCAGAGCGCCGCGCCCATGCGCCGCGTGGCCCGGTCGCTGGCATGGATCATCTCGTGCGCGTTGGAATTCGAAACCTGCCCCAACCAGAGCGACAGCGCAAAGAACAGCGCCAGTGTCACTGGCCAGGCGTCCGGCCCCTCGGCCAGTCGCCAGACGCGCCCCAGGGCAGGATCGCCAGATGCGCCACGGCAAGACCCCAGTTCAGCACCCGCCCCGCGCGCGCCGCTCCGGCATCCTCGCGCAACGCCGGCCCGTCCCGGGTCCAACGGTCGAGGCCATGAACCACCAGCGTAACCAGCGCCAGCGCGCCAAAGGCCCACGCCCCGCCGCGCGCGCAGGCCGCGGCGAGCAAAAGAACGGGGGCAAGGCTGGCGGTGGCATACCAGAGCATGGCAGTGGGTCCGGGGTGACGCGTCGGGCAGGATCGCAGATCCGCGTGGCGAGAGTATGGCGGAAGGCGGGGCAAGGCCAGCCTCGGACGCCTGCGCCCGGCTGGGTGACGCTTGGTCAGGCACCGGGGCGCTTCGCAGGGGGCGCAAGGGCCTCTAGGCTGGCCGCGTCGATCCGGCCGGAGACCGCATGACCCAGGCACTCGTGATCCTCGCCGCGCTGTGCGCGCTGGCCTATCTCGGCCTGACCGGGCGCGCGCCCTCGCTGGGGCGCAGCGTGGTCAAGACCGGCTCGGTGGCCGCGCTGGCGCTGGCCGCGGCGGCGGGGGTGGGTCCGCCGCTGCTGGCGGTGGCCCTGGGGTTGTGTGCGCTCGGCGACTGGTGCCTGTCTCGGCCCGGCGAACGGGCCTTCATGGCGGGTGTCGCGGCCTTCGCGGCTGGGCACCTGGCTTACGTCGCGCTGTTCCTGGCCCAGCCGGAAAGCGAGGTCGCGCGGCTGCTGGAACCGTCTCGGCTGGCGCTGCTGGCCGGTCTGGCGGCCCTTGGTGCCGGTATGCTGTGGCTGTTGCTGCCCCGCGCAGGGGCGCTGGCTGTGCCGGTGGCGATCTACGTGCCGATCATCCTGGCCATGGGGCTGGCCGCCGCGACACTGGCGCCGGTCGGCCCGCTGGCCTGGGCGTTGCCGGCGGCGCTGGCCTTCGTGGTCTCCGACGCGATCCTGGCCCTCGAGAAGTTCGCGATCCCCGAGACGCCCGGAACCCACGGCGCGCGGCGCGTCGCTGGTTGGGCGGCGTGGACGCTCTACTGGGGCGCGCAGGCGGGGTTTTTCGCGGCTTTCGCCTGAGGGGCGCGCGGTTGACCTTTCCGCGCGCTCTGCCAGTCTGGCGCGCATGAGCGCGACCGCATCCCCCGCACCGGAGGCACCCCGATGAGCCAACAGACGCGCACCGTCGCCATCGTGGGCGCCGGGATCGTCGGCGTGGCCACCGCGATCTGGGCGCAGCGCGCGGGGCTCGACGTGATCCTGATCGACCGGCAAGGGCCGGGAGAGGGTGCGAGTTTCGGCAATGCGGGCGTGCTGGCCTCGAGCGCGATTGTGCCGCTCACGGTGCCGGGGCTGCTCTGGACGGCACCGCGGATGCTGCTCGACCCGACCCGGCCCTTGTTCCTGAAATGGGGCTATCTGCCCCGGCTGGCGCCCTGGCTGCTGGGCTATCTCGCCAACGGCACGGCCCAGGCGGTGGACCGCCGCGCCCGCGCGCTGGCGCCGATCATCGGCGACAGCCTGGCCGATCACCAGACGCTGGCCGAGGGCACCGGAGCGGAGGGGTTCGTGGTGCCGTCCGACTATGTCTTTCTTTACACCGACCGCGCCGCCTTCGAGGCCGACGCCTACGGCTGGTCGGTGCGCCGCGCTCATGGCTTCGCCTGGGAGGTTCTCGAAGGCGATGCGGCGGCGCGATACGAGCCGGCGCTGGCCGGGCAGGGCGGCTGTCTGGTGCGGCTGGGCGGGCATGGGCGGATCAGCGATCCGGGCGCCTACGTGCGTGCGCTCGCCGCCCATGTCGAGCGGCAGGGCGGCCGGGTGATCCGGGCCGAGGTCACGGACGTGGTGCAGGAGAACGGCACGGTGCGGGGCCTGCGCGCGGGCGGCGAGGTGATCGCCTGCGATGCCGCCGTTCTGGCTTGTGGCGCCTGGTCGGGGCGGCTGGCCCGCGCCTTCGGGCTGGGCCGGGTGCCGCTGGAGAGCGAGCGCGGCTATCACCTGGAATTGTGGGAGCCCAGCGTGATGCCCCGTGCGCCGGTCATGGTGGCGGCGGGCAAGTTCGTGGCGACGCCCATGGAAGGCCGGCTGCGCCTGGCCGGGATCGTCGAGTTCGGAGGGCTGGAGGCGCCACCCTCGCGCGCGCCCTTCCGCCTGCTCGAGCGCAACATCCGCGCGGCCATGCCCGGGCTGCGATGGCGCGAGAGCCGCGAATGGATGGGGCACCGCCCCACGATGGCGGATTCGATTCCGGTGATTGGCGCGGTGCCCGGGCTGCGTGGTGCCTTTGCCGGATTCGGTCACGACCATGTGGGGCTGACCGGTGGGCCGAAAACCGGGCGGCTTCTGGCGCAACTGCTGGCCGGGACCCCGCCCAATCTCGATCTCGGCCCCTACGATCCCGCCCGCTTCTACAGGGCGGGGTAAGCGTGTGGAGATGGGGCAAGGCAGGCCCGGGAGGGGCAGATGACAGATCCGTCTGACACCGCGCCGGACTTCCCTTCGATCCGGCGGCTGGGACTGACCGGGATGCTGGTCAGTTTCGCGGGCAAGATGTCGGAGCCCGCCAACCGCGCCGCGCTGGCCTTCCGCGCGGCCTTCGATGCCGACTGGCCCGAGGGCGTGACGGAAAGCGCCAGCTCGCTGGTCTCCTGCTTCGTCCGGTTCGATCCGCTGCGCCTGACGCACGCCACGTTGCACCGGCAGGTGCAGGCGCTGCTGGACCAGCGTGACTGGTACGCGGCCGTTCTGCCCGGCGGGCGCAGGCTTTGGCGGGTACCCACCGTCTTCGGTACGGATCTGGCGCCGCAGCTGGGGCAGGCGGCGCAGGCGGCGGGCCTGTCCGAGGCCGAGGCGGTCCGGTCGCTTTCCCAGGCGCGGGTGCGGGTGCAAACCATCGGCTTTGCCCCCGGCCAGCCTTATCTGGGTGAATTGCCGCCCGCCTGGGACATCCCCAGGAAAAAGGAATTGACCCCGCGCGTGCCCGAAGGCGCGCTGGTGGTGGCGCTGCGGCAGCTTGTGCTGTTCTCGGTCACCACGCCGACCGGCTGGCAGCATGTGGGCCAGACCGCCATCCGTCTGTTCCAGCCCCATGCGCCCGAGCCCTTCCTATTGCGCCCGGGTGACGAGGTGCAGTTCACGCGCACCGATCCGGAAACGCTGGCGCGGATGCGCAGCGATCCGCGCGGCGGCGCCAGTTGCGAGGCGCTGGCATGAGCGCGCATCTGACCATTTTGCGCGCCGGTCCGGGCCTGACGGTACAGGATTTGGGCCGGCCCGGATATCTGGACATGGGCCTGTCGCGCGGTGGCGCGGTGGACCGCCATGCCCTGGCCGAAGGCGCGGCGTTGCTGGGGCAGCCCGACAGTCTTGCCGCCGTGGAAATGGCCGGGATGGGCGGCGAGTTCCAGGCTGATCAGGACCTGCGCATCGCTCTGACAGGCGCCCGGATGCGGGCGCAGATCGATGGCGCGACCGCGGTCTGGAACGCCTCGCACCTGCTGCCTGCGGGTGCCCGGCTAAGCATCGGGCCGGCAGTTGCGGGCAGCTATGGTTATCTCAGCATCGGCGGCGGGATGCTGGGCGATCCGGTTCTTGGCGCCTGTTCGGCGCATCTGACGGCGGGGATCGGAGCCGTGCTAAAGGCGGGGGACCGCCTGGCGATCGGCCCGGACGCGGGTGTTGCAACCGGCATGACCTTCGACCCCGAGGACCGGTTCTTGGGCGGGGAAATCCGCATCGTGGCCAGCTTCCAGACCGACCTGTTCGCCCCAGACGTTCTGGAGCGGCTGCAAGCCACCGCGTTCCGTCGGGACGCGCGCGCCAACCGCATGGGCGTGCGGCTGGAAAGCGACGGACCGGGCTTTCATGTCTCCGGAGGGCGCAGCGTGCT